>DASYXP010000174.1:0-12830 GCA_035934835.1 Gemmatimonadales bacterium
AAGCCGTAGACCAGCGCCGCGGCCGCGGTGTTGGCCGTGATGGTGACCGCGAAGACCCACCACGGCGTGGTGACGCCCTGCTGCGACAGGAACGCGCCGAGCGCAACGGCGGTGTCGCCGGGGACCGGCGGGAAGATGTTCTCGAGTGCGGCGAGGAGGGCGAGGACCAGGTAGACAGCGCCCGCCGGGAGGCCCGACAGCCAGGCGAGGAGGCCGTGGATCAGGGGACCGGCTCCACGGTGGCGACGGCCATCACCGCGATCCCTTCCGCCCGGCCGATCCAGCCCATCCCCTCGTTGGTCTTGGCCTTGACCCCGACCGCATCGGGTGTCACCCCGAGCACCGTGGCCAGCCGCTCGGCGATGGCGGAGAGGTGCGGCGCGAGCTTCGGGCGCTCGCAGATGACGGTGACATCGCCCTGGACGAACCGCCACCCCTTGGCCTGTACCGTGGCGTGGGCCGCCGCGAGCAGTTTCATCGAGTCGGCCCCCTTCCACCGCGGATCGGTGTCGGGAAACAGCCGGCCGATGTCCCCCGCCGCCGCGGCGCCGAGGATGGCGTCCGTGAGGGCGTGAGCGATGGCATCGGCATCGGAGTGCCCGGTGAGCCCGCGGTCCGAGGGGATGGTGATGCCCCCGAGGATGAGCGGACGCCCGGCCGCGAAGCGATGGGAATCGTACCCGATCCCGGTGCGGCTCACGCCGCGACCGTCTCTTCGATGACCGAATAGTCCTGGCGGCGGCGCCTGGGGGCGTACCCGGCGTCGGTGATGAGCCGCTCGATCTCGGTGAGGGTGGTGCGGTACGTGGTGCCGGCGGCCGAGACGACGTTCTCCTCCATCATCAGCGAGCCGTAGTCATTGGCGCCGAAGCGGAGCGCCACCTGGCCGATCTTGTGCCCCATCGTGACCCAGGAGGACTGCAGGTTGGGCACGTTGTCGAGGACGATCCGGGCCATCGCGAGGGTCCGAAGGTACGTCACGGCGTCGGTCTTGGCCTGGCCCGTGAACATCGGGGTGCCATCGGGCTGGAGCGGCCAGCAGATGAACGCCGTGAACCCGCCGGTGCGCCGCTGGACGGCACGGACCCGGAAGAGGTGCTCCACCCGGTCGGCAGTGGACTCCCCGAGGCCGTACATCATCGTGACCGACGTCTTCATCCCCTGCCGGTGGGCTTCTTCCTGCACGTCCAGCCAGGCATCGGTCTGCGCCTTCTTCTTCGCGACCCGCGCACGGACCGCGTCGACCAGGATCTCCCCGCCCCCGCCCGGAATGCTGTCGAGGCCGGCCGCACGGAGCTGCCGGATCACCTCCGGCACCGGGAGGTGGAAGCGTTCGCTGAAGAACACGACCTCCGACGGCGAGAATCCGTGGACGTGGATCGAGTGGTGCCGCTTGATGTACCGCAGCAGGTCGAGGTACCACTCGAACGGGATGTACGGGTTGTGCCCGCCCTGGAAGAGGATCTGCACCCCGCCGATGGCCTTGCATTCGTCGATCTTGGCGCCGATCTGCTCGTAGCTGAGGACATAGCCTTCGTGGTCCTTGGGGCGGCGGTAGAACGCACAGAAGCCGCAGTCGGCGACGCAGACGTTGGTGTAGTTGATGTTCCGGTCGATGATGTAGGTGACCGTGGGCTCCGGGTGATGCTTCCAGCGGAGGGCGTCCGCCTGGCGCCCCAATTCGAGCAGGTCGGCGCGCTCGTAGAAATCGAGCGCTTCCCGGAACTCCGGCGAGGAACGGTCCACGGTGTCCATGGTCAGGCCGCGGTGATGAACGAGAGGGATCCGTCGGGCACGAGGCCATCCTGCGCCAGGCGGCGGAAGAACGTGGTCAGGCCTTCGAGGTGCCGGCTGCCCAGGGCGTAATCGAGGGTCCCGAGATAGGCTCGGCAGACCGCCGGGTCGACGCCGGTGGCGCTGGCGGCGTCCTGCGCCAGTTCGTCCAGGTGCGCCAGGCCCCAGGCCCTGCTCTCCAGCAGGTGTCGATGGACGGTGCGCGCCGCGTCGGGGTCCGCCGAGCGCCGGGCGGCCCAGACGGCGAAGACGAACGGCAGCCCGGTCCAGTCCTTCCACGCCGCCCCGAGGTCCACCGCATGCGGGTACCGCCGCTGGGCCGCGAGGAGCAGCGCCGCGTCGCCGATGACGAGGACGGCGTCGTGGGGGAACGCCTCGAGCGCCCCCAGGTCGCTCGGCTCGGCGCGGACCGACGCGAACCGCGGCGTCACGCTCCATCGATGCCGGCAGAGGAGCTCGAGCAGGAGGACCGACGTGTGGGACGACGTCGTCCGGAGCACCGCGCGGCCGCCCAGTTCGGCGGGGGGGACGCGGGAAAAGAGCATCACGCTGTGGACCGGACCGTCGGATGTGATGCCCAGGTCGGGCAGCAGGTGGTACGCGGGGGCGTGCCGCGCGTACTCGACCGCCGACACCACGCTCACGTCGAGCTCGCCGGCGGCGAGGAGGTTGTTGAGGTCGGCCGCGGTGGCCGAGACGAGCTCGGCAGGCATCGGGACCACGCCCCGGTCGATGGCGCCGTAGACCGGGTAGCAGTTGATGTACGGGATGCGGCCGACCCTCATGCGGCGTGCACCACGGGCAATTCGCGGCCGGGGGTGCGCGCCGGGTCGGGCGGTGTCGGCAGGTCGTCGAAGGCCTCGCGGACGGTCGCGTAGAGGCTGTCGCGCTCGACCGGGCGCTTGCCCGCCCCCCGGATCAGCCGGACGAGGTCGAGGTACTGCATGTGCATCTGGGTCCGGGCGCCGGCCTCGTGGTATACCCGCTCATACACGACCGTGCCCTCGACGTCGTCGCATCCCCAGGACAGCGCCACCTGGGACATGAACGGCGTGACCATCGGCCAGTGGGTCTTCACGTGGGGGACGTTGTCGAAATAGAGCCGGCCGATGGCGATGTTCTTGAGGTCCTCGTACCCGGTGGTGGCGGTGCCGACCCGGTGGAGCGCCTCGCCGAGCTCGTTGTTCTCGGTGTGATAGGCCAGCGGGATGTAGGTCAGGAACCCGCCAGTCTCGTCCTGGAGCTCGCGCAGCATCGTCAGGTGCTCCACCCGATCGCCGGCGGTCTCGACGTGGCCGTAGAGCATCGTGCAGTTGGTGGGGATGCCGAGCCGGTGCGCCGTTCGGTGGACGCGGATCCATTCCTCGCCGGTGAGCTTGCGCTCGGCGATCGTGGCCCGGACGGCGGTGCTGAAGACCTCCGCCCCGCCCCCCGGCATCGACGTCAGGCCGGCGTCCTTGAGCTGCAGGAGCACGTCCTCCTCGGTGGTCCGCTCGATCCGGGCCAGGTGCGCGATCTCGACCGCCGTGAGCGCCTTGATGTGGACGTCAGGATGCCGGGCCTTGAGCCCGCGCAGCATGTCGGTGTAGTAGCTGAGACGAAGCTTGGGGTGGAGGCCACCCACGATGTGGAACTCGCGCGTCGGCATCCCGCGGGCCTGCTCCGCCTCGTGGTACACCTCGTCGAGGGAGCGGGTGTAGTGTCCGTCCTCCTTCGGCATCCGGGCGAAGGAGCAGAAGGTGCAGGTATTGCGGAGGATGCAGACGTTGGTGGGGTTGATGTGCTGGTTGGCGGAGAAGAACACCCGGTCGCCGTTCTTCCGGTCGTTGGCCCAGGCGGCCAGGGTGCCGATGGCCAGGAGGTCGTGCGACTCGTAGAGCGCGATGCCGTCGGCCGGGTCAAGCCGGCGGCCGGCCGCGACCTTCTCCGCGATGGGCCGCACGGCCGGGTCCCGGAACTGGGCGGGGTCGAGCTGGACTGACATCCTATCCCCTTGGGATGCAGGGTCTTACCACGCCCAAATCTAGCCGGTCGCGCCGGGCCGGTGCCAGTTGGTCACGCGGGGCCGGGCTCCACGTCGTCGAGGCGGGAGACATCGATGCTGAGCACTCCGTCGGGGCCCGGCGGATCGAACATCCCGGCGAACCGGCTGCCCCACAGGATCTCGCCGGCGCGGTAGGACGACCGGGCATGCACGCTCTGGGCAAAGGTCTCATCGGTGCCGGTGAGGAGGATGAGGACCTCGGCGTCGGACTCGACCAGGTCGCGGTGGGTGAGCCCCCGGAGCGGGCTCCCCTCGTCGATGGGGTGGACGACCGTCCAGGCGAGCGGGAAGAACGCCACCCGACGACGCTCGAGCTCGAGTTCCTCGAACTTCCGCACCTTGCGCCCGCCGTGGTCGACCAGGCGGGCCAGCAGGACCTTGGCCTCCACATCGATCATCTGGCTCTCGCGTTCGTTGACGATCCGGAACTCGAACGCCGTCTTCCCGCGGTACGGGGCGATGAGCGCGTGCTCGGAGAAGCGCACCTGGGCCCGCGGCCGGGAGAAGCGCGCGAAGATGATCCCGGTGGCGAGCGCCACGCCGAGTAGCCCGACCAGCGACTCGACCACGACGAGCGCGTTGGCCGCGTGGCCGATCGGCACGATGTTGCCGTAGCCGATGGTGGCGAAGGTCTCGACGCTGAAGAAGAACGCCCGGCCGAACTGCTGCATCCCCGGATCGCCGGCGGCGGCGCTCAGCGCCCCGGGGCCGCACGCCAGGAAGAGGACCGCGAAGAGCAGGTTGACGCCGAGGTACGCGGCGGTGAGGAGCCCGAGGAACGCCGGCCACGACATCTTGATCAGCGCGTGGTATGGGCTCAGCGCGGCGAGTCCCAGCCCCGCGCGCCGTACGTTGAAGCTCCCGTCGCGATTGAGGAGCCGGTGCCCGGGCCGGTCGGCGACGACGGACCCGAATCCGAGGTCCCGCTCCTCGATCACGCCCATGGCCCAGCCCACCAAGCGAACGACCCCCCGGCCCCGGAGGACCGAAGGGTCTCTGGAGGCGCCCCGCTCACCGGGTCACGCCTCGAACCGGCGCACCGCCAGCGTGACGTTGTGCCCGCCGAAGCCGAAGGAGTTGGAGAGCGCCACATCGACCGCCCGTTCCCGCTTGACGTTGGGGACCGAGTCGAGGTCGCAATCGGGATCGGGCGTCACCTGGTTGATCGTGGGCGGCATCACGCCCCGGGTGGCCACCAGCAGCGACACGACGAACTCCAGCGCACCGGCCCCGCCCAGCAGGTGCCCGGTCATCGACTTGGTCGAGGCGAACACCAGCTTCCGGGCGTGGTCGCCGAAGACCGACTTGACCGCCCGGGTCTCGGCCGCATCGCCCAGCGGCGTCGAGGTGCCGTGGGCGTTGATGTAGCCGACGCGCGCCGGCTCGATCCGGCCGTCCTTGAGGCACTCGCGGATGGCGTGGGCCGCGCCGGCGCCGTCCTCGGGGGGCGAGGTGATGTGGTACGCGTCGCCCGAGAGGCCGTAACCTATGACCTCGCCCAGGATGGTGGCGCCGCGCGCCGTGGCGTGTTCCAGCGATTCCAGCACCACCACCCCGGCACCGTCGCCGAGCACGAAGCCGTCGCGGTCCTTGTCGAACGGGCGGCTGGCCTGCTCGGGGGCGTCGTTCCGGTTGGAGAGGGCCTTCATGTTGTTGAAGGCGGCCACGGTGAGCCCGGTGATGGCGGCCTCGGAGCCCCCGGCCACCATCGCGTCGGCCACGCCGTGCTGGATGAGCCGGTACGACTCGCCGATGGCGTGCGCCGAGGAGGCGCAGGCCGAGACGGTGGCAAAGTTGGGGCCCTTGAGACCGTAGCGGATCGACACGAGCCCGGCGGCGATGTCGGGGATGAACATCGGCACGAAGAAGGGCGATACGCGGTCGGGGCCCTTGAGGACGAACGCGGCGCAGTTGTCCTCGTAGGTCTGCATACCGCCGATGCCGCTGCCGATGATGACGCCCGTCCGCTCGGGTTCGGGGAACTTCCCCTCGAGCCCCGCCTGGGTCACGGCCTGGTGGGCCGCCCCCAGCGCGAACTGCGCGAACAGGTCGTACCGGCGCGCTTCCTTCTTGTCGATGTACTGGAGCGCATCGAAGCCCTTCACCTCGCAGGCGAACTTCACGCCCTGGCGGGAGGTGTCGAACTTGGTGATGGGTCCGGCCCCGGACCGGCCCGCCAGCAGGCCGGCCCAGGCGTCCTCCGTGGTGTTGCCGACCGGGGTCACCAGGCCGAGCCCGGTGACGACGACGCGGTGCGCCAAGGGGCTACTTCCCGATCTTCTCGTGGAGGTACTTCAGCGCATCGCCCACGGTGCGCAGCTTCTCCGCGTCCTCGTCGGGGATGTCGATGTCGAATTCCTTCTCGAACGCCATCACGAGCTCGACGGTGTCGAGGCTGTCGGCGCCCAGGTCCTCCATGAAGCTCGCCTCGCTGGTGAGCTTCTCGCGCTCGACACCGAGCTCCTCGACGATGATGTCCTTGACCTTGTCCTCGACGTTGCTGCTCATGGGCTCCTCAAGAGGCTTGAAAAGGGATCCGACCCTAGATGACCATCCCACCATCGACCACCAGGACCTGCCCCGTGACGTAGGCGGCAAGATCCGACGCCAGGAACAGCACGGCGCCCGCCACGTCCTCCGGCCGGCCCAGCCGTTCCAGCGCGATCTCCTTCAATAATGCGGCCCGCGCGTCGGCCGGCAAGGCCGCCGTCATGTCGGTCTCGATGAAGCCCGGGGCCACGCAGTTGGCCAGGACGTTCCGGCTGGCGTATTCCTTGGCCACCGACTTGGTGAACCCGACCAGCCCCGCCTTGCTCGCCGCGTAGTTGGCCTGCCCCTTGTTGCCTGTCAGGCCCACGATGCTCGTGATGTTGATGATGCGCCCGCCCCCGCGCTTCATCATCCCCTTGAGCACCGCCTTGACGGTGCGGAACGCCCCCTTGAGGTTGGCGTCGAGCACTTGGTCCCACTCATCCTCGCCCATCCGGAGCAGCAGGTTGTCCCGGGTGATGCCGGCGTTGTTGACCAGGATGTCCACCGGCCCGAGCTCGCGGGTGACGGCGTCGACGGCGGCCTGGATCGAGGCGGCATCGCCCACGTCGCAGGCAAAGCCCCGGGCGCGCTCGCCGATCTCGGCGGCGACAGCCTGGGCCCGGCCCGCGTCGCGGCCGAGGATCGCGACCTTGGCCCCCGCCCCGTGCAATGCCGCCGCCACGGCGCGCCCGATGCCCCGGGTGCTGCCGGTGACGAACGCGGTCTTGCCGGAAAGGTCGATCGGACCGGACATCGGGACGCTCACTGGTTCAGGAACTTCTCGACCTCATCGGCGCTGCCAAGCGGCGTGCTCACGGCGCCGGGGATGATCTTCTTGAGGAGCCCGGACAGCACCGTTCCGGGGCCGAGCTCGACATACGCCGCGCCGGGCGCCGACCGGGCCGCCTGTTGCTGGCACTCGACCCACCGGACCGGCGCGGTGAGCTGCTCGGCGAGGAGCCGGACGGCGTCGGCCGCCGAGGTGACCGGCCCCGCGCTGGCGTTGGCCACGACCGGGAACCGGGGATCCCGGAACCCGGCGGCCGCCAGCGCTTCCCGGAGCCCCGGCACGGCGGGCGCCATCAGCGGGGAATGGAACGCCCCGCTCACCTTCAGTCCGATGACGCGCTTGGCGCCGCGGGCCTTGCACCCCTCGCCGGCGCGGGCCACGGCGCCGGGATCGCCGGAGATGACGGTCTGGGCCGGCTCGTTCAGGTTGGCGGCCACCGCCACCTCGGCCGCGGTCGAGGCCTCGGCGCAGGCCGCCGCCACCTGCTCGGCGTCGAGGCCCAGCACCGCCGCCATCGTGCCGGCCCGCCGCGTGCCCGCCTCGAACATCAGCTCGCCGCGGCGGCGGACCAGCTTCGCGGCCGCCTCCGGCGTGAGCGCGCCGGCGGTGACATATGCGCTGTACTCCCCGAGGCTGTGCCCCAGCGCCACCTGCACCGTGCCCAGCCGCGGCTGCACCACGGCGAAGACCGCGGCCGTGTGGGCCAGGATCGCGGGCTGGGCGTTGTGGGTCCGGGTGAGCTCTTCCTCCGGGCCCTCCCACATGATCCGGGAGAGGGCAACGCCGAGCGCCTCGTCGATGGCGCGGAAGGTGTCGCGCGCGGCGGGAAAGCGCTCGGCCAGGTCCTTGCCCATCCCGACCCTCTGCGCGCCCTGGCCGGGGCAGAGGATGACCGTCACCAGCGCACCACCGTGCTGCCCCAGGTGAACCCGGCGCCGAACGCGACGAGGAGGAGCAGCGAGCCGCGCTTGATGCGCCCGGCGGCCTCGGCCTCCACCAGCGCCAGCGGGATCGACGCCGAGGAGGTGTTGCCGTAGCGGTCGAGGTTGACCATCACCTTGTCCATCGGCATCCCGGCGTGCTTGGCGGTGGCCTCGATGATCCGCACGTTGGCCTGGTGCGGCACCATCAGGTCGATCTCCTCGGCCTTGACGCCGGCGCGCTTCAGGGCCTCGTCGCACGCTTCGGCCATCGTCAGGACGGCGGCCTTGAACACCTCGCGGCCGGCCATCTTCATCAGGTAGCTGCGATCGGCGAGCACCTGGGCATCGAAGGGGTGCGCCGCGCCGCCGGCCGGACGGTAGAGCAGCTCGGCCAGCGTGCCGTCGGAGCGGATGAACGTCGACAGCAACCCGCGATCACCGGTGGCCTTCCGCACCACCGCCGCCCCGGCCGCATCGCCGAAGAGGATGGCCGTCGAGCGGTCGGTCATGTCGGTGATGGTCGTGAGCATCTCGGCGCCGACCACGAGCGCGTTCTCGCACTGCCCCGACGCGATGAGCCCCTCGGCCAGGGTGAGGCCGTAGACGAACCCCGGACAGGCCGCCGAGATGTCGAAGGCCGCCGCCCGCTTCGCGCCGAGGAGCGCCTGGAGGTCGCACGCCGTGGACGGCAGGAGCCGGTCGGGGGTGGCCGTCGACAGGACGATGGTGCCGATGTCGTCCGGGCCGAGGCCGGCCTGGTGCAGGGCCACCGTGCTCGCCTGGCGGGCGAGCTCGGCGACGGTCATCCCGGGGTCGGCGTGGTGGCGTTCCCGGATCCCGGTCCGCTCGACGATCCACTGGTCGGAGGTGTCGAGGGTCTTCTCGAAGTCGCGGTTGGTGACGACGCGCGGGGGCACGGCCGTGCCCAGCCCCGCGATGTACGCGATCGGGCGGCGGGTCATGCCGAGGCCGTCGCTTCGCGCCGGGCGAATTCCTCGCCGATGTGGCGGCTCAGGTTCGCCTCGACCGACTGGACCGCGACCCGGATGGCGTTCTTGATGGCGGTGGGGCCGGAGGACCCGTGCCCGATGATCGACACGCCCTTGACCCCGAGGAGGGGCGCCCCGCCGTACTCGGAGTAGTCGAGGGTCCTGAACGCCTTCTGGATGTCCTCGCGGTCGAGGATGGCGGGTGCATCGCGCTTGAGGAGCCGCACGATGAGCCGGGCCACAGACTCGTAGAACTTGAGCACCACGTTGCCCACGAAGCCGTCGCACACCACCACGTCGATCTGGCCCCACTTGGCGTGGCCCACCAGGATGTCCCGCCCCTCGATGTTGCCGATGTAGCGGAGCCCGGCCGCCTGCTTGAGGAGGCCGTGGGCTTCGCGGACGGCGGCGTTCCCCTTCTCGTCCTCCTCGCCCACGTTGAGGAGCCCGACCGCAGGCTCGGCGCGGCCGAGGATGTCGCGCATGTAGACCGTCCCGAGGCGGGCGAACCCGACCAGCTCGGCGGCCGTGCAGTCGACGTTGGCCCCGCCGTCGAGGACCAGGACGGCGCCGTCCGCGGTCGGGAATGGCGTGGCCACCGAGGCGCGCTTCACGCCCTCGTGGAGGCCGAGCATCAGGGTGGAGGCCGCGAGGACCGCGCCGGTGTTGCCGGCGGAAACATATGCGTCGGACTTACCCTCCTTCTGGAGGGCGAGCCCGACGACGAGGCTGGAGTTCGGCTTCTTGCGGACCGCCTGCAGCGGCTTCTCGTCCATCCCGATCACGTCCGGGGCGGCGATGACGTCCAGGCGCGAGCGGTCGATCTCAGGGTGCCTGGCGAGTTCGGGCTCCAGCACCTCCGGACGCCCGACGAGCTGCACGCGGAACGTGGCGGGCAATTCCGCCAGGGCGAGGGCCAGGCCCTCGACCTCGGCGGCGGGGGCGTGGTCGCCTCCCATCCCGTCCAGCGCAACGCGGATCACGCTCACTCGTCCCCGACTTCGACCGCCTTCTTGCCCCGGTAATAGCCGCACGTCGGACAGACCCGGTGCGGCAACTTGGGGCTGGAGCAACGCGGGCACGGCTGCGTCTTCATCCCTGCGCCCGAATGGTGCCCGCGCCGGAGCCGCTTGCGGGACTTGGACATCTTTCGCTTGGGAACGGCCATGGGATCCTCTGATCACGCCTTCGGGGCCGCGCACCCGCACGGCCCCTGGTTCAAGTCGGCACCACACTTCGGGCAGAGACCGGCGCAGTCGTCCCGGCACAGCAGGAACGGCGGCACCGCCAGCACCACTTCCTCCCGGACCACGGGACGCAGGTCGACCTGGGTGGCACGCGGCGCCAGGACATAGACCTCCGGGTCGTCGGCGGCCTCGGCGTCGGCGTCGGCGCTGAAATACGCGGACACGTCGGTCGCGACCGGGAACGTCACGTCGGCCAGGCACCTGCGACAGTGCCCCTGCACCGTCCCCGCCAGCCGCCCGGTCCAGAAGACGTCGCCTTCACCGGTCGCCTGGAGCCGCCCCTCCACCTCGAGGGGCGCGGCCAGGCCGAGATCGAGCCCGGCAAAGAGTTCATCGTCTGGTGGAACGCGGTCGACGGTATCGACCGGCCCCTTCTGGAGATCACGCAGATCGACCTGCAACATAGCCACTAAACCTATCCGGGACGCGGGTTTAGGTCAAGCTGAGCACGAACTCGAAATGCCCGGGCCGGACGCGACGACCGGACCCGGGACCGGGCCACGACCGAGGCCTTCCCTGCCCGTCCCGGTCAGGCGAACAGCCCGGCAAGTTCGGCTTCAGTGAAGAAGAATCCGACCTCCCGCGCGGCGTTCTCCGCGCTGTCGGAGGCGTGGATGGCGTTCCGTCCCTTCGACTCCGCGTGGAGCTTGCGGATGGTCCCGGGAGCGGCCTCGCGCGGGTCGGTCGCGCCGATCACGGTCCGGAGGTGGCCGACGGCGTCGGCGCGCTCCAGCGCCAGCGGCACGCAGGGACCGCTGGTCATGAACTCGACCAGCTCCGGATAGAACGGGCGGCCCTGATGGACCGCATAGAACGCGCCGGCCTGGGCCTTCGTGAGGCGGACCATTCGGGCCGACCGGACCACGAAGCCCTCCCGCTCGAGGTGGGCGATGATGGCGCCGATCTTGTGGCTGGCCACGGCGTCCGGCTTGACGATGGCGAGGGTGGTCTGCTTGTCCGACACACGGTGCTCCGATAGGTGGAATGGTCGCTCAACTGCCCAGCAATTTCCGCACGATGTCCGCGCGGGTGAGCAGGCCCGTCAGCCGCCCGTCCTTCACCACCGGGCAGCGGTCGATCTGCTTGTTGGCCATCAGCGACGCGACGTCGGTGACGGCCTGGTCCTCCGACACGCAGAGCACGCTGCGCGTCATCACGTCCCGCACCGGGATGTCGAGCGGCCTGCGGGCGGCGTGGGCCGGCGCGCGCGGGACCGCGCGGAATTCGCCCGTGATCACCCGCTGCATGTAGGCGGGCACCAGGTGCTGGAGGAGCTCGCGATTGCTCAGGAGCCCGATGACCTCTCCCCCGGCCCCGACGACCGGCAACGCCTCCCAGCGGTGCTGCACCAGCACCCGCGCCGCCTCGGCGAGGGGCAGTTCGGGCGTGACGCTCAGGACGCCGGGGGTCATGATGTCCCGGACGAGGAGCGGTCCCTCGAGCTCCACTTCTGCCATCCCGGGCGCCGCCAGGATCTCGGCGGCGCTCGTGGCCCGGTGCAACGCGCCGACGACGTCGGGATCGGCCAGGGCGCGGCTGAACGCCGCCAGGGCCTGGAGATACCGCGCGGCATCCCGCGGAGGCGCCAGGATCAGGAGCACGATCCGCGCGCGGAAGGCCGGATCCTCGGGCCAGGCGAGCGGCGTCTCCGCCACGCCGAGCGCCGCCACCACGCGGTCGACCGCCTCGGTACGGAAGTGCGGCAGGAAGGCATTCGGCCCGAGCGACACCACGTCCTCGAGCCGGGCCTTCCGCCGCACCTCGGCGACCTGCGCCGGATCCCTGACCCCGCCCCCCGCCGCGCTGACCGCCAGGAGCTGGTCCACCGCCTCGAGGAGGCTGTGGCCGCGGAGCGGGACCAGCACCCGCTCCGGCGCCAGGAGGCCGGTGAGCCTCACTTCATCCGGGCCTTCAGGAGCGGGACGACGTCGACCGGACGCTTCATCACGCTGATGCCCGCGGCCTCGAACGCCGCCATCTTCTCCGCGGCCGTCCCGGCGTGGCCGGAGATGATGGCGCCGGCGTGGCCCATCCGCCGTCCCGGCGGCGCGGTCTGGCCCGCGATGAAGCCGACGACCGGCTTGGTGACGTGCTGCTTCACGAAATCCGCCGCGTGCTGCTCGTCGGTGCCGCCGATCTCGCCCATCATCACGATGGCGTCGGTGCGCGGGTCATCCTGGAACGCCCGCAGGCAGTCGATGAAGTTCGTCCCGATGATCGGGTCGCCGCCGATGCCGACGCAGGTGCTCTGCCCGATCCCGTGCTTCGTGAGGTGGTTGACCACCTCGTAGGTCAGCGTGCCGCTCCTCGACACCAGGCCGACGCGGCCGGGCGCGCAGATGTTGCCGGGGATGATGCCGACCTTGGCCTCGCCCGGCGTGATGGCGCCGGGGCAGTTGGGCCCGATGAGCCGCGCCCCGCGCTCCCGCACGTAGGGCATCACGCGGGTCATGTCCATCACCGGCACGCCCTCCGTGATGCACACGACCAGCTTGATGCCGGCGTCGACCG
>DASYXP010000198.1:0-5020 GCA_035934835.1 Gemmatimonadales bacterium
GCCCCGGCACCCCCACCCGCACCGGCACCGCGCACACTTCCCGCGCCAGCTCGATGATGCCCGGCGCCTGGGCCGCGCCGCCGGTCAGAATGATGCCCGCCGGGAGCCGCTGCTGGAAGCCCGCCCGGGTGATCTCGTCCCAGGCGTACTCCAGCACCTCCTGCATCCGCATGTGCATGATGTGCGACAGCGTCCGCCGGGCCGCGCTCCTGGGCCCCTGCCCCGGCGTGCTGGGCAGCTCGATCACGTCGGTCTCGGGGACCAGCGGCTCGTACGCCGCCCCGAACCGCTCCTTGAGCCGCTCGGCGTCCTGCTGCGTCACCTGCAGCCCGTGCACGATGTCGCTGGTGACGTGGCCGCCCGCGCAGAGGAGCGAGGCGGTGTGCCGGATCTTCCCGTTCTGGAAGATGGCCACGTTGGTGCTCCCGCCCCCCAGCTCGACCAGCGCGCACCCCAGCTCGAGCTCGTCGGGCGTCAGCACCGCGAGGGAGGCCGCCAGCGGCTCCAGCACGAACTCCTCGACGCGGAACCCGGCCCGCTCGACGCACTTCCGGAGGTTCTGCGGCACGCTCGCCATCACCGTGACCAGGTACACCTCGGCCTCGAGGCGGGAGCCGGTCATCCCGATCGGGTCGTTGATCCCCGGCTGCTCGTCGATCAGGTATTCCTGCGGGATGGCGTGCAGCAGCTCGTGGTCGCGTCCGAAGGAGACGTTGCTGGCCACGTCGTTGACCCGCGCCACGTCGCCGGTGCGGATCTCAGCACCGGTGACCGACACCAGACCCTTGGTGGTCCGCCCCGCCACGTGTTCGCCGGCCACGCCGCAGTACACCGAGCCGACCTCCACCCCCGCCATCCGCTGCGCGTCGCGCATCGCCTTGGTGATGGCCCGCGTGGTCTCCTCGATGTCCCGGACCACGCCCCGGCGGACCCCGCCGCTCCGCTCGACGCCCACCCCGAGGATCTTGGCCCCCGGGTTCCGGGCATCACCGGTCATCTCGGCCACGATGGCCGTCACCTTGGTGGATCCCAGGTCGAGCGCGGCGACGAGCCGCTGCGGTGCTGTGCTCAAGCGGTCCCCCATCTGACCACGACCTGGCCGGCGTACCGGCCGTCGAGTTCCCGGAACGCGCGGCCCCGCCGCGCGAGATCCTGCGCCACCGCCGTCACCGCCCGGATGGTCTCCACCGTGGCGTCGGGCCGGAACCAGTACCGGTGCTGCCCAAGGTCGAGCGCGACGTCCCGACCATCCCGCTCGGTGGTGACCACCTGCTCGAAGAGCCCGGGATCGGCCTCCCGCACCCGGCCGAGGAGCTCGCCCACCAGGGAATCGGCGCGGGGAGTGACCGGCAGGTCCGGCGCCGCCACCGCCGGGTCGAACGGGAGCACCCGGCCCTCTGCGTCCATCGGCACAAGCGCGCCGTGGCCAGGCACCAGCGCCACCGGCACCACCTCCTGCAGCGTGACCCGGATCGTGCCGGGGACCCGGCGCGTCACCTCGGCGTGGGCCACCCCGGCGATGGCCGCGGCCCGTGCCGCGATCGGCCGGAGGTCGTCGAAGACGTTCTCGCGGGTCGGAATCGCCAGGGCGCGGAGTACGTCGGTGACCGCCAACGAATGGAGCCCCACCACCTCGACCCGCCGCACCCGGAAGAAGTCCATCCGCCGGAAGAGCCGCGGGCCGCCGAACCAAACCGCCAGCGCGGCGCACGCCCCGTAGAGGACGAGCCAGCCCGGCTTCAGGAAGCGCGCCACGCCGCCACCAGCTCCCGTCCGATGCGGGTGATGTCCCCGGCCCCGAGCGTCAGGACGACGTCGCCCTTCGCTGCCAACTCGGTCACGCGGGCTCCCACCTGGTCGAACTCGGGCTCGAAGACCGCCCGGCCCCCGCTCGCCGCCGCCGCCTGGGCCACCCGCCGGCCGCTCACTCCCGGCATCGGTGCCTCCCGCGCCGCGTAGATCTCGGTCACGATCGCGATGTCCGCCGCCGCGAGCGCCTGCCCCATCGCCTCACCGTGCCGGTCGGTCCGGGAGTAGAGGTGCGGCTGGAACACCGCGATGAGCCGCCGCCCCGGGAACGCCTGCCGTGCCGCCTGCAACGTCGCCGCGAGCTCCGAGGGATGGTGCGCGTAATCGTCCACGAAGGTGACCCCCCGTGCCGCACCCAGCCGCTCGAACCGCCGCCCCGCCCCGGTGAACGCCGCCAGCGCCTCGAGCGCCGGGGTCACCATCCCGCCGAGCGCCGCGACCACTCCGAGCGCCGCGGTGGCGTTCTTCACGTTGTGGAGGCCGGGCACCCGGAGGCGGAGCGTGACGTCGCTCCCGTCGGGCATCCGCACCCGCGCCACCGAGCCGTCGGGTCCCGCATCGACCGTCACGATGCGGATATCGGCATCGCCCTGGCCGAACCGCCACACCGGCACCGTGAGCCGGGCGGCCACCCTTGCCGCTCCCGGGTCGTCGGTGCCCACCAGCGCCCGGCGGGCACGGCCTGCGAACTCGACGAACGCCTGCTCCAGCGCTTCCAGCGTCCCGTAACACTCGAGGTGGTCGGCCTCGACGTTGTTCACCACCGCCACGTCGGGGTGGAGCGTCAGGAAGGCCTGGTCGTATTCGTCGGCCTCGACCACGAAGAGCGCATCATCCGCCAGCCTGGCGTTGCCGCCCCAGGCGGCCACCCGCCCGCCGGCGAGTCCCGTCGGCGCCAGTCCGGCGGCGGTCAGCGCCTCGGTGGCCATCACGGTGGTGGTGGTCTTGCCGTGGGTGCCGCTCACGCCCACCACCCGGCCACCGTGCACCAACTCCGCCAGCGCCTGCTTCCGTCGCACGACGGGGATGCCAAGCTCCCGGGCGCGGACCAGTTCGGGATGTTCGTTCGGGATCGCCGCGGTGACCACCACCGCACGGGCACCGGACACGTGCGCGGGATCGTGTCCCGCCAGGACCATGGCACCCAGGGCCGCCACGTCGGCGGCGCCGCTCGGATCGCTGTCGCACCCGGTGACCTGGACCCCGCGGCGGCGGGCAATGAGGGCCAGCGCACTCATGCCGGCGCCGCCGATGCCCATGAAATGCACCGGGCGGGGGTCTTCGGGGGAGAACAGATCCATTGGTTGGACAGCTAATTTAAGCCCTAATCAGCAGTTGCGAAAGAGTGTCCGGCCCCCAAGAGTGTCAAACAATGCGACACGATGTCCGCCGCGGCGCGTGGGCGGCCACGTTCCCGGGCCCGCTCGGCCATCTCGGCGCGCGCCACGCCGTCCGCCAGCAGTTCGTCGACCAGCCGACCCAGCATGGTCGCGTTCAGCTCCGCCTGCGGGAGGTGGCGCGCCGCCCCGGCCAGCTCGAGCGCCAGCGCATTCGCGGTCTGGTGGTCGTCGGCCGCGGTGGGGAGCGGGATGATGATCGACGGAATGCCCCACGCGCAGAGCTCGGCGCCCGTCATCATCCCGCCGCGCGCCACGGCCAGGTCGGCCACGGCGTACGCGTCGGCGATCGGGTCGAGGAAGTCGAACACCTGCACCGCGGGCGGCCGGTGGTAGCGCCGGAATTCCTCGTAACTCCCCTTGCCCGTGGCCCACAGGACCACGGTATCGGCGGCGCCACCGGCGTCGAGCCAGCCGGCGACGGCGCGGTTGATCGGTACGGCGCCCTGGCTGGCGCCGGTCACCAGCAGCACCCGCTCTCCGCCGGTGAGGCCGAAGCGCTTCTGTGCGCCCGCCCGTCGCGCTGGATCGGGCGGCGTGATGGGATTCCCGGTGTCGAAGACCGTCGTGTGGCGTCCCGGCCGGAGCCGGGCGCGTGCCTCAGGGGCGCCGAGGTAGATGTGGTCGACCCGGCCCGCGAGCATCCGGGTGGCCAGGCCGGGCCAGGCATTCTGCTCCTGGATGGCCACGGGGATCCCGCGCCGCGCCGCCCACCAGACCGCGGGCCCCGAGGCGTAGCCGCCGGTGCCGACGACGAGCGCGGGCCGGCGCTCCCGGAAGATCCTCCGCAATTCGATCACGGTGCGCAGCAGGCTCCACGGGAGCGCGACGTTCCGCCAGATCCGCTGGCGAAAGAGGGGCCGGATGGGAAGGAGGTGGTACGGGAAGTCGCGCTCCCGGAGGAGCCACGATTCGACGCCCCGCTCCGCTCCGACCAGCACCGGCTCGACGCCGGCGCCCGACTCGCGCAGCGCCTTGGCGATCGCGAGCGCCGGGACCAGGTGCCCGCCGGTGCCGCCGCCGGCGACGAGGACGGTGCGGGTGGCGCTTTGCGGGTCGTGGGTCACGGGTCGTGGGTCGTGGGTCGTGAGTCGTGGGTCATGGGTCGCGGGTCACGGGTCGTGGGTCGTTGGTCACGGATCTCCGCACGCCCCCGTTCACGGTTGACTGTTCACTGTTCACCGTTTCCCCCCCGCCGGCACCTTGCCCCGCTGGCGCCCGACGCTGAGCAGGATGCCGGTGGCGAGGAGCGTGATGACGAGGCTCGACCGGCCGTAGGACATGAACGGGAGGGTGAGGCCCGTGGTCGGCATCATCCCGAGGGTCACGGCCATGTGGAGGAAGGCGGTGATCCCCACCGCGCTCGTGATGCCGGCGGCCAGGTACTGGCCGAAGGCGTCGGGCGCGGTCCGCGCGATCCGGAAGCCGAGCCACACGAAGAGGCCGAAGAGGAGCACCACGACACACACGCCGAGGAAGCCCCATTCCTCGCCGATGACGCTGAACAGGAAGTCGGAGTAGCCGAACGGGAGGTAACCGAGCTTCTGCTGTCCCGCCCCGAAGCCGACGCCGAAGATGCGGCCCGAGCCCATCCCCACCAGCGACTGGGTGATCTGGAAGCTGGCCTGGCTCGAGGCCTCGTCGCGGTTGAGGAAGGTGAGGAGCCGCGCCGCGCGGTACTGGGTGTCGACGATCTTGTGCCACACCAGCACGGTGCCGACGCCGCCGAGCAGGAGGAAGTGGCCGATCTTGGCCCCCGCCGTGAAGAGCACGACGCCGGCGATGAACGCCACGAGCGTCGCCATGGACAGGTT
>DASYXP010000175.1:0-7490 GCA_035934835.1 Gemmatimonadales bacterium
TGGTCGACGAGGCGGAGAACCGCCTGCACGTGCAGCGCGCGCTGCTGCTGGAGCTTATCGGTAAGCGGTGAGCGGTAAGCGGTGAGAGGGAAAAGGGAAGAGGGAATAGCGGATAGGAACGAGGGAAGTTGTTACCTTCGCGCTGATAGCTGATAGCTGATAGCTGATAGCTGATAGCTGATAGCTGATAGCTGATAGCTGATAGCTGCCGTTGTGAACACCGCACGGGGGATCGATGAGCATCGACAGTTCCCAGGGCATCACCGGACTCAAGGGCGCGCTCCGCTACGTGCGGGCGTATCGCGACCACGTGTTCGTCGTCAAGCTCGGCGGCGACGTCCTGCGCGACCCGGCGGTGCTCGACCAGGTGGCCGCGCAGTTGGCGCTCCTCTCTTCGCTCAGCATCCGGCTGGTCGTGGTGCACGGCGGCGGGCCGCAGGCCAACGAGCTCACCCGGCGGCTCGGCGGGGAGCCCCGGATGGTGGCGGGCCGGCGGGTGACCGACGACCAGGCGCTCGACGTGGTCAAGATGGTCTACGCGGGCCAGCTCAACATCGACCTCCTCGCCGCGCTCCGCGAACACGAGATCCAGGCGGTCGGGCTCTCCGGCGTGGACGCTGACCTCATCACCGCCCGCCGCCGCCCGCCGGTCAAGGTGGTGGACGACGACGGCCGGGAGCTCACCGTCGACTACGGCCACGTGGGCGACGTGACCGCCGTCGACCCACGCGTCCTCACGACGCTCCTGGACCAGCGCTTCGTCCCGGTGGTGGCGAGCCTTGCCGGCGACAGCGACGGGCACGTCTTCAACGTGAACGCCGACACGGTGGCGGAATCGCTCGCGGTGGCGCTCAAGGCGCAGAAGCTGGTGTTCCTGACCGGCGCCCCCGGGGTGCTCCGCGACCGGAACGACCCGTCGACCCTGGTGGCCTTCGCCGACCCCGACGACCTGGCCGAACTGATGGCGAGCGGCGCCCTGGCGGGGGGGATGCGCCCCAAGGTGGAGGCGTGCGTCCGTGCGGCCACCGGCGGGGTCGAGCGCACCCACATCATCGACGGGCGCGCGCCCGACGCGCTCCTCCTCGAGGTGTTCACCGGCGCCGGGTGCGGCACCATGATCGTGGGCCGGAAGGAGAAGGCCACCTACCTTGGCGTCGACCTCGCCGGCTGAGATCGAGCTGCTCCGCGCGCTCGTCGCGACCCCCTCGGTGAGCGGCACCGAGGAGGGGCTCGGGCGCTGGGTGGAGTCGGAGGCGCGGGGCTGGGGACTCGACGCCTCCTGCGATGCGACCGGCGTGCTGGTCGACGTGCGTGGGACGGCACCGGGACCCACGCTCGCATTCGCCTCGCACCTCGACACGGTGCCGCCCGGGGAAGGGTGGACCCGCGACCCGTTCACCCCGGTCATCGAGGACGGGAAGCTCTACGGCCGCGGCTCCGGCGATGCCAAGGCGAGCGTCGCCGCGATGCTCACCGCCGCGCGGGACCTGGCGGAGCAGGGCGGCCCCGCGCGCGGCCGGCTCCTCCTCCTCCTCGGCTTCGGCGAGGAGACCCGCCACACGTCGATGCCGGCGCTGGTGGCGCGCGCGGGGAGCGTCGACGCCGCGGTGGTGGGGGAGCCGACCAACCTTGACGTCGCCGTGGCCCAGCGCGGCCTGATGATGGTGGACCTCATTTCCCGGGGCGACCAGCGCCACGCCGGCTACGCCTCCGAAGGTGACTTCACCAACGCGGTGACGGCATTGGCCGAGGATCTCCTGGCGCTCGGCTCGGTGGCGCAGGACCGGCCCCATCCCGTCCTCGGCCAGCCCACGATCACGGCCACGATGGTGGAGGCGGGGGTGAGCCGGAACGTGACGCCGCCGTCCGCCAAGGCGGTGCTCGACGTGCGGAGCACACCCGCGTGGTCGCACGGCGAACTCGCTGAGGCGCTGCGGGTCCGCCTGCGGTCCGAGGTGATCGTGACGAGCGAACGGCTCGTGCCCTGCGAGACGCCATCCGGGTCGGCGCTCCTCGCCGCGGTGCTCCGGGCACGGCCGGCGGCGCGGACCTTTGGCAGCCCCACCTGCTCGGATTGGGTCTTCCTCCGCGGGTCGGACGCGGTCAAGTGCGGGCCCGGGACCAGCCGGCGTTCCCACACCGCCGATGAGTCGGTCGACCTGGCCGAAGTCACCGAAGCTCGGTCGTTCTACGCGCGGGTCGCAAAGGAGTACCTGCGATGAAGGCCAGGCGGGACCGGAAACTGGCGACGTTGTGGTCGCCGTCGGGGGCGGTCGACGAGCTGATGTTCGCCTACACCGTGGGCGACGATCGCGAGTGGGACTCGGCGCTCCTCGAGTGGGACGTCTACGGGAGCCTCGGGCATCTTGAGGGCCTGCTCGATGCGGGCCTGGTGTCGCGCCGCGACCACGCCGAGCTTCGGCGGGGCCTGCGTTCCGCGCTCACCGCGGCCCGGCGCGGCCGGCTCGCGATCGGTGAAGACCACGAGGACGCCCACAGCGCGGTGGAGGCGTGGCTCACCCGCAGGCTCGGCGAGGCGGGCGAGCGCATCCATACCGGCCGCTCCCGGAACGACCAGGTGGCCACCGACCTCCGGCTCTTCCTCAAGGACCGTCTCCTCGCGATCCACCGCGCCGGCGCGGCGGCGGCGGAGGCGCTGGCCCGGTTCGCGGCGCGGCACCGGACCGCCCTCTGGCCCGGCTACACCCACACCCGGCGAGCGATGCCCTCCTCCGCGGCGCTCTGGGCTGCGGCCCACGCCGAGGGGATCGTGGATACGCTCGAAGGGTTGCCGGCGCTCTGGCGGCAGGTGGACCGTTGCCCGCTCGGGAGCGCCGCGGGATTCGGCGCGCCGCTCCCCATCCGCCGCGAGGTCGCTGCGCGCGCGCTCGGCTTCCGGACCGTCGAGCCCAATGTGGCCGCGGTCCAGAACGGGCGCGGCAAGCTCGAGGCGGCGGCGCTCTTCTGGTGCACCCAGCTCGGGCACGATCTCGCCAAGCTCTCGGCCGACGTGATCCTCTACACCGGCGAGGAATTCGGGCTCCTCCGGCTTCCGGCATCGCTCGCGACCGGGTCGAGCATCATGCCGCACAAGCGGAATCCCGACCTCTTCGAACTGACCCGGGCGCGGGCGGCAGCGCTGGAAGGCGACCTCTTCGCGGCCCTGGCGATCGGCGGACGGCTCTCGAGTGGCTATCACCGCGACTTCCAGCTCCTCAAGGAGCCGCTGATCCGGGGTCTTCGCCGTACCGAGGAGATGCTGGCGATGATGGCGCACGCCGTGGGCGGGCTCGAGGTCGACCGCGCGCGGGGCGCGGCGCTCCTCGAGGGTGGACCGCTCGCCACCGACGAGGTGATGCGGCGGGTCGAGGCGGGGACGCCCTTCCGGCGGGCCTACCGGGAAGTTGCGGCCGCGCTCAAGCGCGGCGAGTCGTTCCGGGCACCCGCGGCCCGTGAGATCATCGCGCGCCGGCGGGCCACGGGTGGCGTGGGCGACCCGGGCATTCCGGCGCTCCGGTCACGGGTCCGTGCCGCCTCGCGCTGGGCCGGGGCGGAGGAGCGCCGGTTCCGGGGCGCGCTCGTGCGGCTCGAGGGGTGGGCCCCGTGACCTCCGACCGCCGCAAGCGCCACCTCAAGATCCTGGAGCTCATCAGCGCCCGGCGGATCGGCACGCAGGAGGAGCTCGCCGATGCGCTGAGCGCCGAGGGGTGGGAAGTGACGCAGTCGTCGGTGAGCCGGGACATCGCCTCGCTCGGTCTCGTCAAGGTGGATGGCGCCTACCAGCGTGCGCGGCGCGCGCTCAAGCCGCGCACCGACCCGGACGAGCAGCGCATTGCGGAGGGGTTGCTCGCGGTGGACCCCGCGGGCGAGGCACTGGTCGTGATCCATACGCCCGCCGGGGAGGCCAACCGCGTGGCGGTGGCGCTCGACCGGCTGGCGTGGCCGGAATTCGTGGGTACTATTGCGGGGGACGACACGATCTTCGTGGCGGTGCGCGACGGCAAGGCGCAGCGGGAATTCATCCGCCGCCTGAAGCGCCTCGCCGACCCGACAGACTGAACCCACGGAGGCCCCGATGGCCCGGAGCGAGATCATCACCCACCGTGGGAAGCGCGTGGCCGTGCTCGACTTCTCCGGCATCCTGGGCGAGCAGGACGGCCTCGCGGCCATCGCCGAGGCCGCCGCCCTCGTGCAGGCGCAGCCGCTCGAGTCGGTGTATACGCTCACCAACGTGACCGGGGCGCGCTTCAACGCCGCGACCTTGGCGGCGCTCAAGGCGCTCGCATCGGACAACGCGCCGTACGTCCGCGCCGGCGCCGTCTTCGGGATGAGCACGCTCCACAAGGCCGCCTACCTGACCGTGATGTACTTCTCCCGCCGCCAGATCCCCGCATTCGATACATATGAGCAGGCGCTGGCGTGGATCGAGAAGCAGGAGTAAGACGTGAGAGGTGAGAGGTAAGAGGTGAGAGGGCCCCGGTCGAGATCTTGAAGGGGAGCCCTCTTCCCCTTCCCCCTTTCGTCTTCCCTCTCACCTCTCACGTCTCACCTCTCACGTTCAGGAAACCGTCATGGCCATCAGGGACGCATTGCTGCCGGAGTTCGACCAGGAGGTCGCTCAGACCCGCAAGATGCTGGAGCGCGTGCCCGAGGACGCGCTCGACTGGCAGCCCCACGCCAAGTCGATGACGCTGGGGCGACTCGCCACCCACCTGGCGGAGACGGTGGCGTGGGGGGAACGGGCGCTCACGTCCGATTCGTTCGACGTGATGCCGCCGGGGTCGCCGCCGCCGGTCAGGAAGTCGCTCCCCTCCCGCGCGGCGATGCTGGATCTCCTCGAACAGAACGCGGCCCGGTCGAGGGCGGCCATCGCGGCCACCGACGACGCGGCGTTCGCGCGCCCGTGGAGCCTCCTCCGGGGTGGCGCCACGGTCTTCACCCTGCCGCGCATCGGGATCGTCCGCACGATGCTGCTGAGCCACCTGATCCATCATCGGGGCCAGTTCAGCGTCTACCTGCGGATGCGGGACGTGCCGGTGCCGGGGATGTACGGTCCGAGCGCCGACGAGCGATAGTCAGGCGCCGTCGCCGTCCGCCCGCGGATTGAAGAAGAGGTCGAACGCCAGGAACGCGGTCTTGGAATAAGGATAGAACAGCACCGGCAGGAGCAGCATCAACGCGACGCCGCCGTACTGGAGCCACGCCCACGGCGGTGCCGGCCACGTCACCACGATGGTAGCGATGAAGATCGCGGCGAAGGTGAGCTCCGCCGCGACGATGTTGAACATGTAGGCGCCCACGACATATCCCTGCTCCCCGCGCTCGAGCCCGATCCCGCAGGCGGGGCAGCGTCCCAGCATCGTGAACCAGCCGTCGAACACGTGCGCGCGGCCGCAGCTGGGGCAGCGGCGGCGGAGCGCGCGCCACGCGAGCCTGCCCGCCCGGCCGGCGCTGGCCCTCACCTGGTCCGCGGCTCCCGCGCGTACTCCGGGAAGCGGAAGCGCATCTCCGGCCCGAGGAGCCCGCCGTGGCCCAGCTCCGCGAGCGTCTCGGCGGAGACGGCCTCCCCGGTGAGCATCCGCGGCAGGATCAGGTCGGCAGCCGTGACCGCGCCGAAGGTGGTGCAGTGCGGGGCGCCGAGGAGCCGGGCACCGGAGAGCTCGGCGAGCCAGAGCATCGAGCCGGGATGGGCCGGGACGCCGCGTCGGAGGAGCTGACCGCCCAGCGCCTCCAGCGCCGCGTAGAACGGCGAGAGCGGATCCCCGGCGGAGACCCCCGCCACCAGCACCACCTGCAGGCGGCGCTGCAGCACCAGGTACTCGAGCGCGCTCCGGGCCTTCTGCTCCGTCTCCTCGGGTGTGGCGCCGGCCACGGCGGCCACGCCATCGAGCTTCCCCCCGAGCGCAGTGAGCTTCCCGCGAATGGCGGCCTCGAACCGCGCGAGCTCGGTGTCCGACGCCGGCTCCACCACGATCGCGCCGACGTCGAGCGGGAGGTACGGGGCCACCCGCACCAGCCGCGCGTTCCCGGTGGCGAACGCCTCCCCCTTCCGGACCACCGCGGACGGCACCACGTGCGGCGCCACCTTGACCGACGCCACCACCTCGCCCGCCTTGACGGCGCTGCCGTGGTAGAGGGTGAACACCTCGATCGGGTCGATCCGGTTGAGCCGGGAAAGCGGTTCGACGTTGACGTGGAGCACGCCGGCACGCTCGGCGGAGAGGTCCACCTGGCTCCGCTGCGGCACGCCCACGATGACGCCCTGGCCCCCGACGGCGCGGGCCAACCGCCAGGCGGCCTCGTCCTCGTGCAGTTCGTCCGCATCGAGCCAGGCGAGGGGGATGGGCGCGGTGAGCGCCGAGGCGGCGGACACGAGTGAAGCGGCTTGCGCCGGGTCGAGGCGCGTGCCCTTTTCGATGACGCCTGCGGCCACCGTGACCGGCGCCAGCAGCACCGCGCCGACCAGCCCTGCCGCTTCGGTGCGGCCGAGCGCCGCCGGGGTCAATCGTTCTGCCCGCATCGCGCCCTCCTCAGTTCCCGGCCGCGGCCCGCTTCGCGAAGCCGTCCCAGAATTCCTCGATGAGCCGCTTGAGCGTCTCCTCCAGCGCCGGCCCCGCCATCCCCGCCAGCTTGCCCGACACCTCTCCCTCGGCGGACCAGTCGAGCCGCACGCCGGCCGCGTCCGGGGTCATCGTGAATCCGGTGCGGGCGTGCACCGAGGTCCCCATCGCCTCGCCGCTCGCCACGAGCACGCCGCTCGTCGGCTCGACGAGGTCGACCTGCCGGACGTCGACCGGCGCGCGAAGCTTGAAGAACCCGAGGCCGATGGCGACCGTCACCCGGAAGTGGCGGGGTTCGAGCTCCTCGACCGATTCCACGACCGGCGCCCCGCCCGCCAGCGCCCTCAAGTCGAGGAGCCGGGCCCATACCCGCTCGGCCGGTGCCGCGATCGACTTGCTGCCGCTCCAGGAGAATTGCATCACTCGGTGTCCAGGCGTGCGAGGTCGTCCGGGGTGTCGATGTCGGGGTTCACCCCGTCGACGGTCACCGTGGTCACGAGCCCGGGATGGCGGGCCAGCGCTTCAGCCACCCCGGCGTCGCCACGAAGCTCGTCGGCGAGCGGCCAGGCGTCCCGCGTGATGATGACGGGATGGCTCGGCTCCTTCCCGTCGCGGTAGGCGGGGCGGATCACCGGCCCCGCGCCGCCGCGCCAGGCGTCGACCAGCCGGGAGATCGCCGAGGCCGGCACCCGCGGCTGGTCGCCGAGGAGGAGGAGCACCGCGGTGGGCGGCGGGAGGAGCTCGAGCGTCGAGAGGGCGCGGAGTCCCAGCTGCAGCGAGTGGGAAAAGCCGCGCCCCGGCTCGGCGTTCTGGACGACGCGGAGCCCGCGGTCGCGCGCGAGCTGGCGGAGCGCGGTGTTCCGGTCGGGGATGACCGCCACGCCCCCCTGGATCCGGCCGTCCGCGCGCGCCTGCGCCAGCGTGTCGAGC
>DASYXP010000226.1:0-2578 GCA_035934835.1 Gemmatimonadales bacterium
GCCCCGCGATGGCCAGGTGGGGACTGAGCGCTCCATGTGCCGCATCGGCGCGAAGGTCCAGAAGCGGCTTGCCGCCGAACGTGACGATGGAACCATCAGAGTTCCGCCCGTACGTGCTGAGCCGCGGGAACGGGGCGTACATCCCGAATGTTGGGCTCGTCGACGCCGTATCCAGCAGCCAGGGCCGTGCCGCACCGGTCCGGAAATGGTCGTAGCGCAGGCCGGCGTCGATGGTGACGTCGCCCAAGACAAGTCGGTCGGTCGCGAAGACCGCGGCGGACACCGGGTGTTCGAGCCACACATCGGAGAAGACTTGCGAGACCAGCAGGGCGGAGTAGTTCGCGATGTCGTAGTGGGTGCCCTCGACGCCGAAAGTGAAGGTCCCGCTGTTCGCGGAGCGCCATGTCACGGCAGCGCGCCCGACGGCGCGAGTCTCTTGGTAGAGGCTGAGCCGCCCAGTCGGGCCGCCGCCGTCAGCGTACCCGAGGAGGCCGTATGCGTCGTTCCGCCACTGGTCGATGATCCGATACTGCGCTGTGTTGTTCAAGTCATACGGCGAGCGTCGTGAGCCGAAGATGTTCTCCCGGTAGTTCGTGACGAGCTGATCGTCCACCGGGAAATTCGACAGGTTGAACCGCAGCTTGAGCGGCGCGATCAGGAACCCGCCGAACGGGTCGCGGGTGTTGAGCTCCTCGCTCGGGTCGAGCGGCCCGTTCTGCGACTGGTCGTGCTGCAGGGAGAGCGCCGCCTCCAACCGCACGGTGGGGGTCAGGGAATGCCGGAGTCCGAGGGTCCACACCCGGCTCTCATTCACGACCCCCGTCATCGCCTGGGCGTCCTGGATCAGGTTGTAGTCGAAGATCCGCGCCTGGTCCCGCCCGCCGATGGCGGAGAACCAGAGCTCCGTGCGGGCGTCCAGTGTCGCGTCGAGCCGGAACTGGTACCGCGCTGAGGTGCTGGCGGACATCGGGATCCGGTCGCCCTGGCAGGCCACGCCGTAGTTGCTGGCCACGCCCGGATCGGGACTGTGGGAGAACGCCGAACAATCCCCTCGATAGACGGCCCAGTTGGCCACCTCGACGTAGCTCGTGTCGGCGGTCGGGCTGCCGTAGGCGCTGGGGACGGCGAGCGTCGTGTCGACACCGGCGGGGACGAAGATCGGCGCGGCGGCGCCGTCGAGCCCGGAGGCCGCCGACTGCTGGCCGTGCACGTAAGCGCCGAAGAAGAGCCGCACTTTCCCGCCGAGCGGACCGCCGACGGAGCCCTCGATCCGGTTGACGCCGAAGCTTGCAGCCTTTCCTGAGAGCTCATCGGTGGAATAGCGCGCGCCTCCGGTCCAATGGTCCGGGCCGGAGCGAGTGCGCAGGGTCAGCAGCCCCGAAACCCCGTTCCCGAACTCTGCGCCATATGGGCCCGTGGTAATTTCGGCGCTCTCCAGGCCCGTGGCCCAGGGCGTCAGGGCGCCGACGTGGGTGCCGAGCCCGCCGCCACGGACGCCGGGCTGGACCGGCACGCCATCGAGGTAGTTCACGAGCCCGTCGGGTGAGCCGCCGCGGATGTAGAGGTCGCCGCGCGACCCGGGAACGACCCCGGGCAGGAAGCCGAGGGCGGTGCGCAGCGAATCGACAGGAAGGGAGTCGAGTTGCCCCGCGACCAACCGGTGGGTGGTCGTGAGCGGGAGCTCGGTCGTGTCCGGAGCCTGGGCCAGGAGTGCGGCCGGAAGGCCGATGGTCACGGCGAGAAGCAGCGTGCGAACGCGAAGCATCGGATTCTCGTCTGTCGGGAAGTGCAGCGTGCGGTGCGGAGGACGCGCAGGGCCGGGAAGGCAAAGTGGCGTCCGCCAATCACGATAGGCGGGGGCGGCGCCTTCCGGGAGGGGACTAGGGAAAACCCTAGTGCCTGAACGGCAGTGCCGGAAAGGAGGAGCTTCCCAGCAGGCGGTCCGCGGATCCGGCTGGTCGGCGCGGAGGCGCTGTTCGCTATCCGACGCCCCGCTCAGCACGCTGCGTCCTGAGTTCCCCGGGGAGCGTCGGATAGCTGACGTCGGCTGGCGGGCCCTACTTTCCCAGCGCCGCGTCGAGCGTCATCGGCACGGCGGCGAGCGCACGGGAGACGATGCATCCGGTCTTGGTCTCCTCGGCCACCTGCTTGAACTCCGCCTCGGAGAGCCCCGGCACGACGCCGCGGGTCACAAGGTCGATCCCCGTGATCGCGAACCCGGCGCCGGCCTTGCCGAGATGCACGGTGGCCGTGGTGGTGACGCTCGTGGGGACCTTCCCCTTGGCGCTGAGCGCGGCCGACAGCGCCATCGAGAAGCAGCCTGCGTGGGCGGCGCCGAGGAGTTCCTCGGGGTTCGTGCCCTTGCCATTCTCGAAGCGGGACACGAACGAGTAGGGGCCTTCGTACGACCCGCTGCCGAGCTTGACGTTGCCCTTGCCGGCCTTGAGGTCGCCGGTCCAGCGGGCTTCAGATGTGCGGTCCATGCGGGTCTCTCCGTTGCGGGTGCTTGCGGGGGGTGGCGGCCGGGGTCACGCGGTGTGGCGCTCCGGTCCGGGCGCGCGGTACGCGATCAGTGAAG
>DASYXP010000263.1:0-2036 GCA_035934835.1 Gemmatimonadales bacterium
ATATCGACGGAATGGAGGCAAGGCACCGATTTCGGGTTATGTTCGCCCGCCGGGGATGTCTGCCCGAACGACCTCTCCGCGACCGCCCTGGATCCCGCCCACTCACCTCTTCCCGCTGACCGCTCACCCGCTCACACCTCCAGCCGGTCTCCTTCCCGCGCCACCAACAGGTAGAGCGCCGGCATCAGGAACACGCTGATCAGGAGCCGGGAGAAGAGCCCGCCCACGATCACCAGCGCGAAGGGCCGCTGCGAGTCCGATCCCACCCCGTGCGAGAGCGCCGCCGGCAGGAGCCCGAGCGCCGCCACCAGCGCCGTCATCATGATGGGCCGGAGGCGGAGGATCGCCGCCTCGCGTGTCGCCGGCGCGATGCCCATCCCGCCCCCGCGGAGCTCATTGGCGTAGGAGATGTACACCACCGCCGTCTGGACCGAGACGCCGAAGAGCGCCAGGAAGCCGATCCCCGACGAAACCGAGAACGGCGTCCCGGAGATGAGCAGCGCCAGGAATCCGCCCACCGGTGCCGAGAGGATGACGCCCACCACCGTGATGACCGGGAACTTGACGTTCCCGTAGAGCGCGAAGAGGAGCAGGAAGATCGCGAACAGGGTGAGCGGCAGGATGAACCGCAGCTGCGACCGGGACGCGGTGTACTCCTGGTATTCGCCGCCCCATACGATCCGGTATCCAGGCGGGAGTGCCACGCTCCGCGCCACGGCCCGCTGGCCATCCTGCACCGCGCTCGCCAGGTCGCGCCCCTGGACGGAGTACTGCACGCCGATGAATCGCGAATTGTCCTGCCGATAGATGAACGACGCCCCGCTCGAGATCTGGATGTCGGCCAGGCTCTTGAGCGGGATCCGCTCGCCATCGGGCGCCGGCACCAGGATGTCGCCGATCTGCTCCGGGGTCTGCCGGTACTGCGGCTGGAGTCGCACCACCAGGTCGTAGAGTCGCTCCCCCTGCTCCACCTGCGTGGCGACCCCGCCCCCGACCGCGGCCTCGATCAGCGCGTTGATGTCCCCCGCGTTGATGCCGTAGCGCGCGATCTTGTCGCGGTCCACGGTCACGGTGAGCGCCGGCTGCCCCAGCTCCTGCACCAGGGTCAGGTCGGCCATCCCGGGCACCCCGGCCAACGCCCGCTTCACCTCCTTGCCCTTCTCCTCGAGCACCTGCAGGTCGGGGCCGAACACCTTCACATCGAGCGCGCTCTTGAGCCCGGTCTCCGCCTCGTCGACCGCGTCCTCCGCGGGCTGCGTGTAGTTGAATGTGATGCCGGGGAACGCCGCGAGCTTGGCCCCGACCGCCCGGATCAGCTCGTCCTTGCTGCGGATGGGCCCGGTCCACTCCCCATACGGCTTCAGGCCGACGTAGAACTCGGCGTTGAAGAACCCGGTGGCGTCGGTGCCATCGTCCGGCCGGCCGTGCTCGGACCCCACCACCGTGACCTGCGGGAACGACCTGAGGATGGCCCGGATCTGCGGCACGATCTTCGACGACTCGTCGAAGGAGATGGTGTACGGCATCGTGGCGCGGACCCACAGGGCGCCCTCGTCGAGGTGCGGCATGAACTCGCCGCCGATGGCCGGGATGAGGAGCAGGGCGCCGGCGAACACCCCCGCCGACGCGAGCGTGGTGGCGCGCGGACGCGCGAGCGCCCGGTCGAGCCATCGGGTGTAGACCCGCTTGATCCACTCGAACGCAGGGTTGGCCCGCTCCACCACGCCGGCGCGGAGGAGCCACACGCAGAGCACCGGGATGACCGTGAGCGTCACGGCGAGCGACCCGACCAGCGCGTAGATCGTGGTGTCGGCCATCGGCTTGAAGAGCCGCCCCGACGGCCCGCCGAGCACGTAGATCGGGAGGAACCCGGCAACGATGACCGCCACGGCGTACACGATCGGCCGGTCCACCTCCGAGGCGGCCTCGACGATGACGTCCCGCAATCGGTACGCGGTGCCGTGCCGCTGGGCCAGTTGCCGGTGGATGTTCTCCACCATCACCACCGCGCCGTCCACCAGGATGCCGAAGTCGAT
>DASYXP010000269.1:0-3207 GCA_035934835.1 Gemmatimonadales bacterium
GGCTTGGCGGCAGTGCGGCTCAGTTCACGAATTCCCAACGAACCCCGAACGTCTGCCCACCGGGGGGGATCTCGAATCCGGGCACATACCCAAGGACGGTGCTCCGCAGGTTCATCCGGTCATAATAGAAGATGAGGCTCCCGAGTCGGAGCTCGAGCTGCCCCCGGAAGAACGTGGCTCCGGGGAGCGACACGGCGGCCCCGGTCGAGTCCCGGCCGATGACCCCCTTCCCCCACGCCTCCATGGCCAGCTGGAGCTTGAGGTCGAAGATCCCGCTCCGATACTCCCGGAGGAACTTCGAGCGGATGGTCGCGGTGATGATCGAGTGGGTCGGTGGGATGCCATCGACCGAGACGCGCTGCGGATCGCCGTAGCGCCCTTCGAGGACGAGCCAGCGCCGGGGCGACACCCGCGCGCTCAGCTCGAGCCAGTTGGCCGCGCCGACCGGGGCGAGCGCCGGGACCTGCAGGTACTGCTGGAAGCCGAGCGGCCGGTAGGCGGCCGTATGTGCCCAGGCGGCCTCGACGCCCAGCACCCGACGCTGCCACCCGGCCGCGACCCGCCAGTCGCGGAGGTCCTGCGCCGGGTCCGCCAGGATGGACGGCGCACCCACCTCGGACCCGGACCGCAGGCTTCCGTTCAGCACCACGGACTCCGGGAGCGTGATCCCCGCCTGCAGCCCGATCCAGTTGCTCTCCCGCCCGCCGTCGTGCCGCTGGTGCACCGCCTCGCCGCTCACCGCCAGGCCGGCGAGCGGTGTCCATCCGCCATCCACGCGACCGTCGAGCGGCGTCCACCGGCTCCACGAGAGTGCGCTCGCCCGCACGCGCCACGTGGGGCGGCGGTACGACGCCGTCGCGCCCACCAGCCCGGCGGTCTGGGCCACGCTGTCGCCCGTCCAGCTGCTCGAGCCGGCGAGCACGTCGAACTCGGCCCCGTTCCCCTCGGAGCCGGTGCGGAAGAAGCCGCGGAAGTATCCGTCGGTGCGGTCGCCCTTGAGGCTCCGGCCGATGGAATCGGTGTTGGCGAAGAGTTGCCAGGTGTTGTGCTGGGGCGAGGTACGGATGACCTGGTACTCGAATCCGAGGCGTGGCGTGGGCACGTAACTCCCGCGCAGCAGGATGGCCAGGTCGGAGGCGTCGGTGTTCTCGCCGCTCCGGGTCGGAGCGCTCAGGTAATCGGCACCGAGCGCGAACCCGATCCCGGACGCGTAATGGCGCTCGAGCCCGCCGCCGAAGCGGGCGAACTTCCGGTCGCCGGCCGCGACGACGATCCGTGACCGCGGCGCGAGCCGGTCGTCACGACGGGTGTAGAGGCGCACGACCAGCTGGCCCGGCCACCGTTCGATCTCCACGCGCTGCAGGAGCGTGAGCGGGAAGTGGGCCGGATCCACCGCCACGCTGTCGGGCCCCAGCGGGAGCCACGGCACCCCGTCGATGACGTAGCGCACCGATGCGGCGCCCCGTCCCTGGTAGTCCGGATACTCGGGACGCCCGATCCAGCCGCTCCGCCAGAGGTACACCCCGGGCTGCGCCTCCAGGAGGTCGCCCAGGGTCTCCGCGTTGTGCCAGTCGATGGAGTCGCGGTCGAGGACGATCCGGAAGAGCGCCGGCGCGGGGCCGTCGCTGCCGAGCCGCGGGGCCACCGGCACGCGGCGGAGTTCCAGCGTCTGGCCGTCGAGGAGCTTCTGGGTCTCGTCCACCGGCCGGCGAAGCGAGTCGGTGAGCACCGTGTCGGCGGCGAGGGAATCGGGATTCTGCGCGGCCAACGGCAAAGGGCCGCCCAACGCGGCCCCGAGGCAGAGCAACAGCAGCCCGGGCCGGCTACTTCCCCGCACGGCCCAGCACGAACTCAGTGAAGAGGCGCACGCCCATCCCGGTCGGGCCCTTGGCGCTGGTGGGGTCCTCCCGGTCGCTGTAGGCGGTGCCCGCGATGTCGAGATGGGCCCAGGGGAAGCTCTCGGCGAACTCGCGCAGGAACCATCCCGCGGTGATGCTCCCGGCGGGGCGCCCACCGGTGTTGCGCACGTCGGCGATGTCCGACTTGTTGAGCTCGCGGTACTCGTCCCAGAGCGGCAGCGGCCACCCACGCTCGCCGGCGCGCTCCCCCGCCCGCCGGACCTCCTCCACCACGGCGTCGTCGTTGCCCATGATGCCGAGCGCGGTGTGCCCCAGCGCGATCACGATGGCGCCGGTGAGCGTCGCGGCGTCGAGCACCACGGCCGGGTCGTACCGGCGCGCGTAGGACAGCGCGTCGGCCAGCAGGAGCCGCCCCTCGGCGTCGGTGTTGATCACCTCGATGGTCTTGCCGAGGTGGCTCTTGACCACGTCCCCCGGCTTGACCGCGGTGCCCGAGGGCATGTTCTCGGCCGAGGGGATGAGGCCCACCACCCGCACCTTCGGGCGGATGCGCCCCAGCGCCTCGAACGCGCCGAGCACCGCGGCGGCGCCGGACATGTCGAATTTCATGTCCTCCATGTTCTGCGCCGGCTTGATCGAGATGCCGCCGGTGTCGAAGGTGACGCCCTTCCCGACCAGCACCACCGGCTTCCCGGCGGCGCCCTCGTACTCGAGCGCGATGAACCGCGGCTCCTCGGCGCTGCCCTGCGCGATGGCGAGCAGCGCCCCCATCCCCTCCTGCAGGATGGCCGCCCGGTCGAGGATCGTGACCTTCAGCTTGTGCCGGGCCGCCAGCTCGCGCGCCTGCTCGGCGATGAACGTCGGGGTGCAGACGTTCCCCGGGAGCATCTGGATGCGCCGGGTGAGCGCCTGCCCCGCGGCCACCGCGGCCCCGGTCGCCGCGCCCGCGGTCCACTCCGCGGTGTCGGCCGGCGCGAGGATCGCGACGCTCCCGAGCGGCGGCTTCGGCTCCTCCGGCGGGCGCTTCATCTCGGTGAACTGCCAGGCACCCTGCCCCAGCCCTTCCGCGACGACCTGTCCCGCGTCGCGGGGCGTCACCGCCCCGCGTCCCTCCGATGCCACGTGGAACTCGGCCGACCCCACGCCCATGGTCCGGGCGCGCTTGGCGCCGATGGCGGCGGCCCGACGGAGCTGGGTCCGCGTGATGGCGTCGCCCTTGCCAAGGCCCACCAGCACGATGCGGGCGGCCGGCCCCGGCGGGTAGAGCACCGCGACCTCGTCCTTCTTGCCCGCGAAGTCGCCGGCGGCATAGAGGCGCGCGAGGGCACCGCCGGTGGCCGTGTCGACG
>DASYXP010000296.1:0-4036 GCA_035934835.1 Gemmatimonadales bacterium
CCACGCGAGGTGGTGAGCGGTCAGCGGTGAGCGGGCTGCCCGATGCGATCCGGACAGGCGGCCCGCTCACTGCTCACCCCTTACCGCTCACCGATCACTGCGCCATCGTGGCGAAGAACTCCTTGTTGTTCTTCGTGCGCTTCATCCGTTCGAGGAGGAACTCCAGGGCCTCGACCGGCGGCATGTCGGCCAGGAAGTTGCGGAGCAGGTACACCCGGTTGAGCTCGTCCTTGTCCATCAGGAGCTCTTCCTTGCGGGTGCTGGTGCGCTGGATGTCGATGGCCGGGTAGATGCGGCGGTCGGCGAGGCGCCGGTCGAGGACCAGCTCCATGTTGCCGGTGCCCTTGAACTCCTCGAAGATGACCTCGTCCATCCGGCTCCCGGTGTCGATGAGCGCGGTGGCGATGATCGTGAGCGAGCCGCCCTTGTCGATGTTGCGCGCCGCGCCGAAGAAGCGCTTGGGCTTCTGGAGCGCGTTGGCGTCGACGCCGCCGGAGAGGATCTTCCCGGAGTGGGGCACCACGACGTTGTGGGCCCGCGCGAGCCGGGTGATCGAGTCGAGCAGGATCACCACGTCCTTCCCGTGCTCCACCAGCCGCTTCGACTTCTCGATGACCATGTCGGCCACCTGGACGTGCCGGTCGGCGGGCTCGTCGAAGGTCGAGGAGATGACCTCGGCCTTCACGTTCTCCTGCATGTCGGTCACTTCCTCGGGGCGCTCGTCGATGAGCAGCACGATGAGCGTGATCTCGGGGTGGTTCTCGCTGATGGCGTTGGCCAGCTTCTGCATCAGGATCGTCTTGCCCGCCTTGGGCGGCGCCACGATCAGGCCGCGCTGGCCCTTGCCGATGGGGGAGAGGAGGTCCACCACCCGCATCGAGAGGTCCTGGGTCTTCCGCTCGAGGCTGATCCGTTCGTCGGGGTAGCGCGGCTTCAGGTTGTCGAACGCGATCCGGTGCTTGGTCTTCTCCGGTTCCTCGTAGTTGACGCTCTCGACCTTGAGGAGCGCCAGGTAGCGTTCGCCCTCCTTCGGCGGGCGCACCTGGCCCATCACCGTGTCGCCGGTGCGGAGGTCGAAGCGCTTGATCTGGCTCGGGCTCACGTAGATGTCGTCGGGCCCGTACAGGTAGTTCCAGTCCTGGCTGCGGAGGAAGCCGTAGCCCTCGGGCAGGATCTCGAGGACGCCCTCCCCGCGGATGACCGTGTCCGAATCGAGCAGCGTCTGCTCGATCCGGAAGATCAGGTCCTGCTTCCGGAGCCCGGAGTAGTTGGCGATGTTGAGCTGCTCGGCCAATGCGTGCAGCTCAGCGACGGACTTTTGTTTGAGTTCTGCGATGTCCACGGGACGGACGCTCCGCGGGGCGGGTACCGGCGGCGCTCAGCCGGTGGCCACTGCGTCGATTGTGGGGGAAGGGAAGGCCGGAAACGGTGTCGGGCCGCGGGTGTGCGGCGCCTGGGTCACGATGTGTGGGATTGGGAACGGTGAGTCACGGTATGCGGGGGATAAGGTAGGGCGGGAGGGTCCCCCCGTCAAGCGACCGGCCCCCTCCGCCGGGCGGCGCCCTATTGCCTAAGTGCAAGGATTTCCCTAGCTTAGGATTGCGGTCCATGCCCCGGCCAGGTGTCCGGATCAGCCCCCAGGTCAAGGACGGTAGATGCCCGCACAGCCCGCCCGCCAGCCCCTGCGCGAACCCCGCGAACCCTCCGTCCACGAACTGCCGTCGTTCCGTTTCGAGGGCCTCACCATCGAGGTCCGCGCCGCTGTGCTCCGCGGCGATGACGGCACCTGGCGCGGCCGGCTCCGGTTCGTGGGTGGCATGGAGGGTCCGGACGCCGAACGCGAGACCGCCGAGATATTCTGCGCGGCGTCGGAGGCGGAACTGTGGCAGGCGGTCCGCGGGCTCGGCTCCCACCACGTGCGCGACCTCTACCGCTCCCTCCTCTAGACGGACAGACCCGGAATGACCGACGCTGAACGTCTCCACAAGCTCCGCCACGACATCGCCAACCCCCTCTCGGCGCTCCTCGCCGAAGCCCAGCTGCTCCTCCTCAACGACGCCAAGCTCGATCCCGAGGTCGCCGCCAGCCTCCGCGAGATCGAGAACCTGGCCATCCGGATGCGCGCGCTGCTCAGGGACGTCTGAAGGTTGAGCCGCCCGAGCCCGGCGCGGCGCAGTTCGGTGCGGTGGCCGGCCCCCGGCTGCCGCGGCCGGGAACGCACCCCCGGCTGGATCTGGCCCGGGCGCCGGGCGCTCAGGCGCCGGCCGCGTCCCGGCGGTGGCGCCAGCCGTTCGTGAGGTAGAGCGCCAGGAACACCACGCTCAACCCGCTGATCCCCAGCCGCCCGCCGGTCCCCAGGTCACTGGCCGATGCCATCCCCTCGATCGATCCCGCCACCACCAGCAGCACCACCACCGCGCCGACCAGCCGGATGGCGGTGCGCCCGGCCAGCGCCAGCGCCTCCCCGCGGCGATGGTCACCCGGGGCGATGACCGCCCGGCCCAGCAGGAAGCCGGCGGCGCCCGCCACGCAGATGGCGAAGAGCTCCAGCACTCCGTGCCCGACGATGAACGCGAGCAGGTAGCCCAGGAGCCCCTGGTTGGCAAAGTGCGCCGCGGTGGCGCCGAGCTCGAGGCCGTTGAATGCCAGCAGCACCAGCGAGCCCACGCCGAGGAAGATCCCGCCCGCAAAGCAGGAGAACGCCACCCGCACGTTGTTGTTGATGATCTCCGCGGCCATCACCGGCTGCTCCCCGGCCGGCGCCTCGAAATACCCCTGGCCCTGGCGCTGGCGCGCCTTCCCCGCGGCCGCGCGCTCGATCATCACGTCCGGCAGGACGTCGTACGCCACCGCCGGCCGCTCCCGGATGAGCATCCACCCCCCGGCCGCCGGGCCGAAGAGGCAGGCCATCGCGAGCAGGACGGCGGGCGCGGAACGGACGATCGCCGCAGGGCATTCGCGGAAGAGCACCGCGAGGATCCTGGCGCCGGTGTTCCGCTCGTCGCGGTAGAGCACGTTGTGGCCCGCGGCCGTGGCGCGCTCGAGCACGGCCACGGCCTCCGGGTCGGCGCCGTAGGTGCGCGCGCGCGCGAGGTCGGCCGCCACCTCGCGATACCGCGCCGCGAAGTCGGGGAGCTCGGATGCCTCGAAGCTGTCGAGCCCGCGCTCCGCCGCCCGCACGGCCATCGCCTGGAACTCGGCCCAGCGCCCGCTCCGGCGCGCGACGAAGCGCGCCGCGGTGCCACGCGCCGCCGTCGGCGCAGCCTCGCGCCGGGCGGTCTCGGCCGCGTGCAGTTCCCGGAGGAACACCATGTTGTCGCGGGGGCGGACCGGGAACCGCTCGGCCAGGCGGGCCACCAGGCCGGAGGCCACCCGGGCCGTCACCGCGGGATCGAGGTCCTGCCGGGCGTGGAAGGCGGAGAGGAACCGGTACTCCTCGTCCGTGAGCTGGGGACGTGACCCGGCCGGCGCCGGTGCGAGGAAGGGCGGGACTTGTTCGGAAGGTGCGGGCGCCACGGCGGGCATCGGCGACGCCTGCGGCCGGTCGCGGACCACCACCGTGCCGGCGACGAGATCGCCCAGGCGGCGGGACCGCGGATGGAACATTACGAAGGCGAGCCCCACGAGATACCCGACCGGCAGGAAGTCCGCGGCGCGGAGGATGTTCCGCGCCAGCGAGGCGCCGAATGTCACCGGGTGCCCCGTCTCGCGGACCACGCGGATGCCGTTGGCGCGCTTGCCGGGCGTCTGCCCCTGGCGGAAGGCCTCGAAGAGGATGAAATACCCGGAGGTGCCGAGTCCCCAGACCACGAACCAGAGGAGGCCGCCGCCCGGGCCGCCGGCCGCCGCCCAGGCGCTGGAGAAGATCATCACGGCCACGGCCCACGCGATGATGACGAGCTGGTCGTAGATCGCCGCCAGGATCCGCGAGCCGATCCCCGCGACCTCGTACTCGAGGGCGACGTGCTCCGGCGTCTCGACCGAGAAGTGCTGCCGGAAGTCGGGCGTGGCGGGGGGACTGGCCGGGGTGGCTGCC
>DASYXP010000316.1:0-1971 GCA_035934835.1 Gemmatimonadales bacterium
ATCCGACCGCCCGTCCATCCCTCCGTGCGCCTCCTCGTCGCCACGCGCAGCGCCGGCAAGCAGGCCGAGGCCCGGCGCCTCCTCGAGGCCGCCGGCCACGAGGTCGTCTTTCCAGACGGCGCCGGCGTCCCCGAGTCCGTCGCCGAGGAGGCGCTCGAGGCAGATGACACCTTCGTCGGGAATGCCCAGCGGAAGGCGGAGTACTTCCAGCGCCGGACCGGGCTCCCGACCGTCGCCGACGATTCGGGCCTCGAGGTGCTGTCGCTGGGCGGCGCCCCCGGCGTCCGGTCGAGGCGCTGGGCCGGGGCGGCAGGAACGCCTGCCGAAGTCGACGCCGCCAACAACGCCGAGCTCCTCCGCCGGCTCCGCGGCGCTCCGGCCGAGAAGCGTTCCGCTCGCTATCGCTGTGTGCTGGTGCTGCTCCGCTCGGCCCATGCGGCGCCCGAGGTATTCGAGGGCGACTGTGCCGGCCGGATCCTCGAGGCGCCGGTCGGGGCCGGCGGCTTCGGGTACGACCCGCTCTTCTGGAGTGCCGAGCTCGAGAGGAGCTTCGGCGAGGCCACGCCGGCGGAGAAGGACCGGGTGAGCCACCGGGGACGGGCGTTCGCGGCGCTCGTAGCGGCGCTCGGATCGCCGTGACCCTCGGGCCTGCCCGATCTCCGTTCACCATTCCCCGTTCACCATTCACCGTTTACCGTTCACCCAACTCGGGGCGTAGCTCAGCCCGGTAGAGCGCCTGCTTTGGGAGCAGGAAGTCGTCGGTTCGAATCCGGCCGCCCCGATGGAACGTACGGCAGTCGCGGGTCGCGGGTGGTTGGTACTGGTGATGACCGTCCCGCACCGCTTTGTGCGATCGATGCCGCTTGCCCGGCACTCTCGGCTCGCCACCCGCCACAATTCACACGCCCGCACCCCGAGGCAGGGCCTTGTCGCTGACCCGCTGGTCCGTGCTCCTTAAGGCGCCTCTCGTGGGCGCCCTGGCCTTCGCCCTGGCATTCAATGTCCCGGCGATGACCTTGATGCACGCCCAGCACGCCGGCACCGGGATGGCGTCGATGCCGGCCGCGACCACGCCGTCGCACCACGGGCCCGCTGGTGGCCGGCATCCGGTCCCCGATCGGCAGTGCTGCGACCTCTGCGTCTCATCCTGCGTCCTCCACATTGTGGGTGCGCCCGGTGTGCTCGCCGACTGGCCGCCGGACGGCCCATCCTCCGCGCCCATCGTACCGTCGTCCGCGGCTCCGGTCCGAAGCGATCCCGCAGGGCTCCTCCCCCCATCCGTCGGTCCCCCAGCGCGCGCCTGATCAAGCCGTCACGACCCGATCAGGTCACTGCCAGCCGGCCAGCGCCGGCCGTTCCACGCGCTTGGGGGCGTCATGCTCCGTCGTCTTGTCGTCGTCGTCCTCGTCGTCGTTCCGCTCCGACTCGCGGGACAGCAGCCCGCTGACACCCTGCATCAGCACGGGGATTCGCTCTCGCGGGCGCCGGTGCAGGTGCAGTCGATCACGGTCACGGCCGCGCCGATGCGGCGCGAGACCGCCACCAGCGGCGTCCGCGTCACCGCGGCGACGGTCCGGGAGACCCCCGCGAGCGACGCCTACGACCTCGTCCAGCAGACCGCCGGCATCGAGGTCCACGACCAGGGTCAGGGCCCTGGGTTCGCCTCCGATGCGTCGGTCCGCGGCTTCAGCTCCGATCACTCGGCGGACATCGCGCTCTGGATCGACGGGGTGCCCAACAACGAGCCGTTCAACGGGCACGCCGAGGGCTACAACGACTGGAATCTCCTCCTGCCGGAGATCATCGAGGGGATCGACGTCATCAAGGGACCCGTGAGTCCGCTCTACGGCAACTTCGCGCTGGCCGGCGTGGTCAACGTCCAGACCAGCGACCGGATGCGGGGGAGCGAGGTGCTCGTCTCCGGGGGCTCGTACGGGCGGGCGCAGGCCGATCTCCTCACCGGGTTCGACC
>DASYXP010000354.1:0-1799 GCA_035934835.1 Gemmatimonadales bacterium
CCCGGCGCGCCCTCCAGCCAGAGCCCCGGCGCGCTCCCCCACCGGTTGGGCAGTACCGTGGCGCCGAGCGGCACCTCGGCCTGCGTCCGGTTGCTCGTCGAGGGCGCCCGGCCGCGCACGCGATAGCGCTCGACCAGCGCCTGCCAGAGCGGCTCCTGGAACTCGAGCGGCGTGCCGAAGAGCTCGGCGACGACCACCTTGGTCATGTCGTCGCGCGTGGGGCCGAGGCCACCGGTGGTGATGACGGCGCCAGTGCGCGCCAATGCCTCGGCGACCGCCGCGCGGATCGCGGCGGGATCGTCGGGCACCGACGTGCGGCGCACCACGCGGATGCCGCGGTCGGCAAGGACCTCGCCGGCGAAGGCGCTGTTGGTGTCGACCGTGAAGCCGAGGAGCAGCTCGGTGCCGATCGTGACGAGTTCGATGTTCATGCGGGAAAGGTACTAGGTGCTGGGTGCTGGGTGCTGGGTGTGACAGGGTACCAGGTGCTGGGCACTGGGTGTGACGTGGAACTCACGGGACTCGGAGCCCGCCAACCGGCGTCAGCATGCAAGCGGAGCGCCTAGTACCTGGGACCTAGCGCCTCCCCTTCACCGCATGCTCCGACGTGATGAACAGCGCCCGATGCCGGACGAGGTAGGTGACGAAGGACGTGATGGTGAGCACGAGCGCGATGCCGAGGGTCACGGCCACGAACCAGCCGTGGAAGGAGTTCCAGAAGCGCCAGAAGGGGCTGTTGACCCAGCCGAGGGGCCTGGCCGCGTCGCGGTAGGCGAACCAGATCATCGTGGCGCCGATGTAGATGTTCTGGAAGACCGCCTTGAACTTGCCGACGCCCTCGGCGGGGATGACGACGCCGCGATGGCGGGCCCACTGGCGGAAGGCGGTCATCGCGAACTCCCGGCCGATCAGCAGGGCGCACACCCAGAGGGGGACGCTGCCCCACAGCGGGATGTCGTACAGGTCGTGCCGGGTCTGGGAGATGAAGTAGATCGGGATGAGCGTGGCGACGAGCAGGAGTTTGTCGGCCACGGGGTCGAGCAGCTTGCCGAGGTCGGTCACCTCGTGGCGCCGGCGGGCGAGCCAGCCGTCCCACACGTCGCTCACGGCGGCGATGAGGAACACGACGAAGGCGATGAACTTGGGCCAGTAACCCTGGATGAACGGAAGGAGTGCGATGACCGGCGTCAGGGCGATGCGGACGAGCGTGATGACGTTCGGCAGCGTCCACATCGCCGGGGACCGGTCAGCCGAGGGTCTTGAGGACGAGCTTGCTGACCGCCTTGAGGGTGTCGAACACGCCGTCGCCGGTGACGGCCACCGCCTCGTAGAAGGGCGCCCGCTCGATCCACTCCCCGCCCTGCTGGAAGACGAGGTACTCGCCCTCGTGGTTCGGGTCGGGGGTGAGCTTCTGCTTGACGGGATCCTCCACCGGCCAGCCCGGGTTGAGCGCGGCCTGCAGCTCGGCCAGCGGGGCGGCGTTCGGGAGGTCGCGCTTGTTGTACTGGATGATGAACGGGACCTTGCTCAGGTCGTAACCCTGCTGGCTCATGTTGTCATACAGGTTCTGCATCGACTCGATGTTCGCCTCCATCCGCTCGATCTGGCTGTCGGCCACGAACACCACGCCGTCGACCCCCTTGAGGATCAGCTTCCGGGAGGCGTTGTAGTACACCTGCCCCGGGACGGTGTAGAGGTGGAAGCGCGTCTTGAAGCCACGGATGGTGCCCAGGTCGACCGGCAGGAAGTCGAAGAAGAGGGTCCGCTCGGTCTCGGTGGCGAGCGAGATCATCTTCCCC
>DASYXP010000357.1:0-10846 GCA_035934835.1 Gemmatimonadales bacterium
AGACGATCTCGATGGTGTGTTCGGCCTTCCGGAACGCGCGCGCGGTGCGGCGGGACCGGGGGGCGGGTCGGGTGGCGGTCACGAGGGGAGGGTCCTCACGAGTGGAGCCGCGGGCGGGAGCGGCTCGCGCGGGTCGGTGGAGCGGCGTCCGCGCAGCATCGCGAGCTCGCCCAGGAGCTCTTCATACAGGGAGATGTCGAGCAGCACCGCCGCGCAGCGGCCGTGCTGGGTCAGGATGAGCGGGTGCTTGGTGGCGCGGATCTGCTGGAGGAACGCCGAGGCGTGCGCCCGGAATTCGGTGACCGGGCGGACATCCTGGGAGGGACTCAGTCGGAGCGTCCTGCGGTTCGTCACGGTGTACGCCTGCCGGTACGCGGAGAATGACGATGCCGGAGGTTGTCACCCGCCCCCTGAAGGGGGTGTGAAGGGGTGATGAGCAGGCAGGGAAGGGGGCCGGGAGGCCCCCTGGGGGAGGGTCAGAGGCGCTCGAACTTGGCCTGGAAGAAGCGGAGGTACTTCGGTTCGTAGGTCATCCGGAGGCCGCGGGTCTCCCGCCGCCGGTCGAAGATCGTCTTGATCGACTCGGCCACCACGTCCATGTGGGCCTGGGTGTACACCCGGCGGGGGATGGTCACCCGGGTGAGCTCGAGCTTCGGGTGGTAGTGGTCGCCGGTCTTGGGGTCGCGGCCGGCGCTCACGATCCCCCGCTCCATCGTGCGGATCCCCGAGTCGAGGTAGAGCTCCGCGGCCAGCGTCTGGGCCGGGAACTGGTCCTGCGTGATGTGGGGGTAGAACGCCTTCGCGTCGAGGAAGATCGCGTGGCCCCCGACCGGCAGGACGATCGGGATGTTCCAGTCGGTCAGGAGCTCGCCCAGGTAGTGCACCTGGCCCACGCGGGAACGGATGTGGTCGTCCTCGAGCGATTCCGCGATGCCGACCGCCATCGCCTCCATGTCGCGCCCCGCCATCCCGCCGTAGGTGTGGAGCCCCTCGTAGACCACGATGAGGTTCCGGAGCTCCTCGAAGAGCGTCCAGTCGTTGACCGCGAGCCACCCGCCGATGTTGACCAGGTTGTCCTTCTTGCCGCTCATCCAGGCGCCGTCGGTCTGGTCGCAGAACTCCCGCACGATCTTCGCGATCGGCACCTCGGCGTACCCCGGCTCCCGCTGCTGGATGAAGAAGGCATTCTCGGCCAGGCGGGTGGCGTCGAGGAAGAGCCGGATCTTGTGGCGATCGCAGAAGGCGCGGAGCGCCTTGACGTTGGCCATCGACACCGGCTGGCCCCCGGCCATGTTGACCGTGGCGGCCAGGCTCACGTAGGCGATCCGGCCCGCCCCTTCCTTCTTTACCAGCGCCTCGAGCTTCTGGAGGTCGACGTCCCCCTTGAACGGGTGGAGGCTCGTGGTGTCGTGGGCCTCGTCCACGATGACGTCGACGAAGACGCCCCCCGCCAGCTCCTGGTGCAGGCGGGTGGTGGTGAAGTACATGTTGCCGGGCACGAACTGGCCGGGGGTGATCGCGGCCCGGCTCAGCAGGTGCTCGGCGCCGCGCCCCTGGTGGGTGGGGAGGATGTGGGAGTAGCCATAGTGCTGCTGCACCGCCACTTCGAGCCGGTAAAAGCTCCGGCTCCCGGCGTAGGCCTCGTCGCCGACCATCATCCCCGCCCACTGCCGGTCGCTCATCGCGCCGGTGCCGCTGTCGGTCAGCAGGTCGATGTAGACGTCGTCGGCGTGGAGGAGGAAGGTGTTGTAGCTCGCCGCCTCGAGCGCGCGGGCGCGCTCCTCGGCGGTGATGCGGCGGATCGGCTCGACCATCTTGATGCGCCAGGGTTCGGCCCAGCTGCGGCGGCCGAACTGCTGGCCCATCGTCTGCGGGATCGCGTGCATCAGGCACTCGGCATTGAAGGAGCGGGGGCGGGGGAAGGACCGCCTACGCTAGCCGGGCGCGATTAAGGAAATCCACAAGGCCGGGGGAAGGACCGCTCATCGAACGGCGGATGCCCGCCTCAGGGCAGCACCTTGAGGACCACGGCGGTCGACGGATGTCCCCGGCGGTCGGTCATCCTGGGTAGCGCTTCGACGAAGAACACCGCCTCGCCCGCGGCCACCGCTTCGAATGTGCCCGATCGAAATGCGTAGACCGACGATCTGGGCATGATGAAGGTCGGGGAGAAAGGCTCGACCCGGTGGCCCGAACTGTCGAGCGCCACGACCGACACCAAGCTGGCGGGTGGCGTACGTTCGCCAACGTGGAGAATGACGGTGTCCGGCGTCGCGATGATCGTATCGACCGTGGTCCCGGCCGCCTGAAGGCGCTGGAGCGCTTCGGGTGTGAGCACCTCACGGCTTACGACCGAGTCCACGCGGGTGACTCCGGGCTGGCCCGGCACCGCGCTGCGGATCGTTGCCGGACGATCGGAGGCCACTGGCGAGGAGGAGGTCCAGCTCCAGGAATAGTGGTAGTTATATCCGTGGGTCGGATCGGCCGCACTTACGGTCGCGATCCGGCGCCGATTCCTCGGAGCGATCGTCAGGTGCAGTGGAAGCAACGTGCAGGCCTGCTCGACGTTCTGGCACTCCTCCAAACGCACGCTCGTGACCACGATGGGCACGGATGAATTATTCAGGACGAAGATGTCCTGTGCGTCGAGCGCCGGGTCGACCTCGGCCACGATCGTGAGATTGGTCGGGGCGATGTCACCCGGGACGGCGGTGGCGGTCCCGCAGGCACCTACAAGGATGGCGAGCCCGACGATTGCGAAAAGTCGGCGCATGCCGGCTCCAGGAATGAGTGGTATGAGCTCGAGCATCCTTCCCGCCACGCTCACCTGCGCCTTGGCTCAGCTGAACGGGGCGGCGATGTCGCCGCCGGCGCGTTCGCGTTCCACGTGTCGTACATCAGCTTCCATTCCCCATCCACCTTGCGCCACACCTCGAGGTACTTCGACACCTCGATGACCGGGCCCTCCGCGGTGTTCATCCCCACCTCGACCTCCCCCTGGTCGGTGGCCAGGTCGCCCGCGGCGGCGATGTCGATCCGCTGCGGGCGGAGCGTGATGGAGAGTCCCGGCGCCGTGAACAGGCTCGCGAGCATCGTGCGGATGGCGTCGGGGCCGTGCACCGCCGCCGCCCCTGGCGGAAGGACGGTCGCGTCAGGGGCGTAAAGAGCCGTGGCGCCGACGACGTCGAGCCTGGCTGCGGCGGCGCTGAACCGCGAGTCCTGCGCGCGGATGGCGTGCATCTCGACGATCGGGTCCACTTTGGGCGCCACGGTGCAGGCGGACGCCACGGCGAGGGCCAGCAGGGTCGGGGTCGCGCGGCGCATCGCGTCTCCTTCGAGGGTATGGCCGAGTGGCGGACGGGCGTGGTGAATAATGATAGCGCCCGGCTCGCGCACGGTCGCTCAGGCGGCGTAGCGGAGGACCGCGATGTAATGGCAGGAGCTGCCGACCAGCACCAGCAGGTGCCACACGAAGTGGCCGTAGCGGATCCGGCGGTCCATCGCGAGGAATCCGACCCCGATGGTGTAGGCGATCCCCCCCGCCACGAGCCAGATGAACCCATCCAGCGGGAGGTGGAGCCAGAGCGGCCGGATGGCGATCACGATGAGCCAGCCCATGCCGAGGAAGAGGGCGGTGGATGCCTGGGGGTGGCGCATCGCGCCGGTGGCCGTCAGCGCTATACCGAGGATGGCGAGCGCCCAAACCACGCCGAAGAGCGCCCACCCCCAGACCCCGTGAAGGGAGACGAGGGTGAACGGCGTGTAGGTGCCGGCGATGAGGAGGTAAGCGGCACCGTGGTCGAGCACCCGGAAGGCGTGCTTGGCGCGTCCCTCCCGCACGGCGTGATAGAGCGTGGACGCCAGGTAAAGGAGCACGAGCGTCGCGGCAAAGACGCTCACCGCCACGACACCGGTCGGGTCGCCGCGGCGGAGCGCCGCCCGCACGAGCGCCGGCGTGGCGATGAGCGCCGCCACGAAGCCGATCCCGTGGCTCACGCTGTTGGCGATCTCCTCGCCGAGCGACTGCGGCGCCTGGTGCGCCGGAAGACCCGGGGAGATGGCGCTACTCCGCGGTCGTCGGCTCGATCATCGTGATGACCCGCGCCACGCTGTTGGCGGGGAAGCCGCCGAGCTTGGCGTGCTCGCGGACCGCGCCCTCATTCGGGGCGTTGTAGACGCAGTAGATCTTGTCCCCGGTGACGTAACTGTGCACCCACTGGATCTGGGGGCCCATCTGGCTCAGCACGCCGCACGACTTCTGGCTGATGGCCTTGAGCTCGGCCGGCGAGAGCTTCCCCGCGCCGGGGATCTCCCGCTCGATGACGTACTTGGGCATTCGGCATCTCCGTGGCAGGGGGGCACAGGGGACGGGCCGACGGGCGGCCTGGGCGATGATGGTGCGCAGGCCGTCCGGGCGACGTGACGTCGAATATGCGGCGCGGTCCGATCCGCCACCAGCCGGGTCAGGAGTCCCGGTACCACCCGGGAAAGCGCTGCCGGAGCTGCACCAGCTTGGGCGCGTCGTTGTAGACGATGTACGGGTAGTCGGGGTGGAGGGCCATGAAGTGCTGGTGATACGCCTCGGCGGGGTAGAACGCCCCGAGGTGCTGGATGCGCGTCACGATGGGCCGGTCGTACGTCCTGGCGCGGGTCAGCTCGGCCACGTACGCCTCGGCCGCCCGGCGCTGGGCGGCGTCGCGGTACAGCACCAGCGAGCGGTACTGGGTGCCGACGTCCGGGCCCTGCCGGTCGAGCTCGGTCGGGTCGTGCGCCACCAGGAAGAAGACCTGCAGCAGCTGGGCGTAGGTGATGCGGGAGGGATCGAACACCACCCGCACCGATTCCGCGTGCCCGGTGCTACCCGAACTGACCTCCTCGTAGCTCGGCGCATCCGTCGTTCCACCGGCGTAGCCGGAGGTCGCCGAGATGACCCCATTCACGTGCTCGAAGACCCCCTCGACCCCCCAGAAGCAGCCGCCGGCGAAGACGGCGGTGTCGGGCGCGGCGCGCCGGGGTGCCCGCGGGCGGGGCGAAGACTGCGTAGCCGCGATCGAGAAGGGCAACGCCGCGGCCAGGAGGAATCCAAGTGCGGCGATGCGGATGGTGCGGACGGTCACGGTGTGCTCCGGATCGGGTCACCCCAATGACGCCGGCCGAGGCTGGGCGGTTTCGTACCGGCAGGACCGGTCACTCCTCGCTCGACGGCGCCCCGCCGCTCCGCGCCACCTGGTCGGCCTTCACGTTGGCGACGTTGAACCGCTTGGCCGCCTTCATGATGGTGGCGATCGTGTCGTCGAAGTCGAGGTCCTTCGCCTTGACGAAGCGGAGATGGTTGATCCGCGCCACGACGAACGCCTTCAGGTACGGGCTCTCGAGCCCCTTCTCCTTGAGCTTCTTCACCGCCTCGTTCACGTCCTCGTTGAGTTCGAGGAGCTTGGCGGCGCGCCCCATCCGGATCTCGATCGCCTCAGGGAGCTTCCTGGCGAGGAACCCGTCGATCCGCTTGAGGATCGGGTTGTACGCCCCGCCGGAGAAGCGCCCATTCTCCTGATAGCACAGTCCCAGCGTGATGAGCGGCGCCTCCTCGAAGATCTCGGCGTGGCTCTTCTCGGTCGACCCGGGGTCCATTTCCGCGAGGGCCTGTGCCAGGCGCGAGACTTCGAGGGATTTTTCCTTGAGGTTGTGCGCCTTCTCGGTGTTGAGCGCCAGGATCCGGTGGGCGACGTCGGGCTCCGGCACCACGAGGGCGGTGATGGTCCGGGCGCCGAGCTGGTTCATCGCGCCGAGGCGGTGATAGCCGTTGGGAGACCAGTACTTCCCGGCATCGGCGGGGACGGCGATGATCGGGTCGAGGAAGCGGTCGAGCTTGTCGATGGCGTCGCCGAGGCGGGCCACGTGGGCGTCGGAGAGGTCGCGTTGGTAGGGGGTCGGCTCCACCATCCCGATCGGGAGCGACGCGAAGATCTGCCACCGTCCGCCGAGGGGGTCCTTATAGACGGCAAGTACCTCGCCCCCGTCCTTGGTGATCTGCGCGGCGAGGCTCTCGACCGCCTTGGGCGGGGCGCCGCCGGTGAGCTTGGTCGGCTCGAGTCCGCGGGTGCGGGCGGCGGCGGCCTTCTTCGACTTCTTCGGGGCGCGCTTCTTCTTGGGCGTAGGCATGGTCGTAGTGTGCGGCGGCGGGGGCGGAGCGGCAAGGGGGCCGGTCGCGCTAGGCCGCCCGCGCCCGTCCGAGGATCGTCATCCCGATCCCGCCGAGGACCAGCACGGCCGCGGCGGCCAGGCGCAGCGTCAGCTGCTCGCCGAGGAGCGCCACCCCTCCGATCCCCGCAAGGACCGGCACGGCGAGCTGGACCACGGCGGCGGTGACCGAGGTGAGCGCCCGGAGCGCCTGGTACCAGACGGCGTAGCCGAGCCCCGACGCCACGGCGCCTGAAAGCGCTGCCCACGCGATCCCGCTCGGCCGCGCGTGGAGCGCCGGCAGCGTGGCGAGGGCCAGCAGGAGCACCAGGGGCACAGCGCGGGCGAAGTTGCCGGCCGTCTCCGCCAGTGCGTCCGCCGTCCCGTGGCCCCGGAGCGAATAGACACCCCACGCGATGCCGGCCGCGAGCATCAGTGCGGCGCTGAGGGGCGCGGGGGCGGAGAGGCCGGGGAGGAAGAGGTAGATGAGCCCGCCGAAGGCCGCGCCCAGGCCCGCCCACTGCATCGGGCGCGGGCGCTGTCCGCGGAGTACGGCGGCAAGCACCATCGTGATCTGGACGGCGCCAAAGAGGAGGAGTGCGCCGGTGGCGGCACCGAGGCGCAGGTACGCGAAGGAGAAGGGGACGGCGTAGAGGAAGAGGGCGGCGGCCGAGACCCAGGAGCCGGGCCACCGCGGCTTTGCGGGGGCACGGCGGAGGCCCACGAGGAGCAGCAGCATCGCCGCACCCGTGGCGATGCGCACCGTCGAGAAGCTGGCGGCGTCGATCGAGCCGCTGCGAAGCGCCACCCGGCAGAGCAGGGAATTGGCCGCGAACGCGACCAGCGCGGTCGTGGTGAGGAGCGGGGCCGCCCTCAAGCGGCGATCAGGAAGTCCGCCGGCGTGAGGGTGCCGGCCAGCTGGATCAGCGCCCACAAGGCGAGGAGGACATTGGCGCCGCGGCGGGTCGGCAGCACGAGCGACCAATCGGCCTCCGGCACCCCGAGGGCGCGGAGGATCCGGGGCGTCGGGTCGATCCCGTCACGCACGTCTGATGGGGAGATGCTGGCCGTGGGCTCGGCGCGCCAATGCCCGCCCGACCAGACCTGGACGAGCAGGAATCCGTCCGGTGCTTCGACCAGGCGGCAGAGCCGGCCGTGGGCGAGTGTCGCGGGTACGCGGACTATGTGATGCATGGACATCGATAGCTCACGATCTGGGGGAAAGGGAGGATGGGCCACGGGACGCCGGAATGCAAGCACGGGCGTGCGCGATGCGCCGCGAGCGTTCAGTCGCCGATGAACCATGAGCGCCGGGTCACGTCGGCCCGGTCACCCGGCTCCACCGGAGGGTGCGGACGACCGGCACCCCGTCGACCGATGTGGTCTCGAGCTGGATGGTGAGTTCGTCGCCGGTCACGGTCATCGCGCGGATGAGGACCTGGCCGACGTTCTCCGGCGAGAGCGCCCCGGTCAGGCGCTGGGTGACCGTCCCCGCCGCATCGTCCACGGTGTACGTCCCGAAATAGGCGTCGTAGCCGCCCCGGGCGCGGCTGTTGTTGGGTCCGACGGCACCGGCCCCCGCGTCGGGCGCGGGGTCGCTCCGGTCGCGCTTCATGAACTGGGCGGTGAAGCGGCCGTGCGCGTCGTACACCAGCAGTGCCAGCGGGTCGGGGCCGAGCGCGGGATCGACGCGCCGCTCGCCGGCCTGGGTCCGGTCTTCCCGGGAGCGGAGTTCCCAGGTGCCGACGAGCGCGGCGGAAAGCGGTCGCGTCAACGGTCAGGCCCCGCTTGCGGCCGCGGCCCTTTGCGCCGCCTCTGCCGCCGCGGCGGAGGCGATGGCTCCGGCGCTTCCGTCCGAGAAGGTCACGACCCCCATCCCGAGGCCGCGGAGCTTGTTGCGCCAGGGGATGCTCCCGGTGCCGGCGTCGAGACAGCAAAGCTCCCCCTGCGCCCCGGCGAAGATCCGGTCGCCGGCGGCCGTCACGGTCGTGATGGACGACGCCTTGACCTTGGTGCGCCAGAGCTCCTGTCCGGTGGCGCGATCGACGGCGGCGACGTGGCCGCCGATGCCGATGTAGAGGGTGTCGGTCAGTCGTGGCATCAGGTCACCTCCGGGGTGCGTGTGTGTGAAGGCGGGCGCCGGAATTCAGCCCATCGCGCCCGGCTCTCCGATCGCGGGCGGAGCGGCGGCCTTGTAGAGCGCCCATCCGACGCCCATCGCCAGCAGCATCAGCACCCAGCCGATGGCCAGGAACGCGAAGAGCGCCACGTAGAACGTGAGCCCCAGGAAGCCGACGATCGTCGGCGCCGCCCCGCTGTCCGCGACATAGGCGGCCAGCACCGGCACGAAGAGCGCCTGGGCGATGAGCGAAGTGCCGGCGCCGAGGAGCGCGGCGTTGGTGGCGGATGGAGTGCGCGTGGTGTCGAGCAGGCGGCGGCCCACGAGCGCCCCGGCCAGCGCGTGCGCGAGCCCCGCGCCGAGGGTCAGCACCGGGATCGTGCCGTTCATCCGCACGTCCGCGCTCCACGCGAAGTGCACCAGCGTGGCGATCGATGCCCCGAACGCGACCGCTGCGGCGCTTCGGGGGGCCCGCCGGATCAACGTGGCCAGGGTCCGCGATCCCGCCTGCATCCCGGTCCTCCCGTCCCGTGTGTGTTGCTGTCCGGCTCGAGCGTCGAACGGCGATGCGTGGGGAAGGCGCCTACAAATGTGAAGCCACGCTCAAGCGAGCGCGAGTTCGCCGTGGCAGGACGCACTGGCCGCACGCCCCGGCGGCGTCGGCACGGAATGGTCAAATGTCACAGAGCGAGGAAGCGGGGGCCTTCATCTTCCGCCGGGTCGCTTCCGCTATGGTATAGATAAGGAAGCAGGCGCCCGGATCGTGAAGCATTCGATAGGCACGGAACGTGACGTGCGTTCCGGGTCTCTACTGACTATTTCGGCGGGCCCGGCCGGCCGCCGATCCCGATGGGAGGGCCGCGCGAATGGACGGTCGCGATGTCGCGATGGACCCGTCGTCGTTGTCGGCCATCGCCGGCGCGCCGGCGCGCACCGGCCGCCGCCCCGGCCTGGACCTCGATGACTCGCGCTCGGTCGGGGAGCGGATCTTCGAGTGGCTCCTCGTCACCATCTGGCTCGGCGTGGCGGTCACGACGTTCGCCTACGGCCTGCCGTATTACCGACTGCCGCTCGCCGCCCGCGCCTCCTCGCCGATGGACGGACTCCTCAACCCCTCCGGCCTCATCGGGCAGGGGTACGGCGTCATCGGAACCCTGCTCATCACCATCGGCGTTGGGATGTACTCGCTCCGGAAGCGCGTCCCCTTCCTCCGGCGGCTCGGCCAGCTGCATCACTGGCTCCAGGCGCACGTCTTCCTCTGCACCCTCGGCCCCTTCCTGGTGCTGCTGCACACCGGGTTCAAGTTCGGCGGGATCGTCTCGATCGCGTTCTGGAGCATGACGGCGGTGGCAGTGAGCGGGCTCTTCGGCCGCTACGTATACGGGCACATTCCCCGCGCCATCCACGGCCAGCGCACCTCCCTCGACGCACTGCGCGCCGCCAAGGCAGAGCTGGTGGCGCGGCTTGAAGCGGACTATCCGAAGGAATCGGCCCGGTTCCGTCCGATCCTGCTGGCTCCGCCGCCGGCCCAGCCGAAGGGGCTGCTGCACGCGCTGGCGCTCGCGGCCCGCTACGACCTGACGCGGCGGTCCCGGCTCCGGAAGCTCCGGCGCGCGGTCGGCGCGGCGTCGCTGCCGCCCTTCCTCAAGGCCGACCTGGTGGCGGTGGTGCGGGCCCAGTCGGCGGTGGAGCAGCAGCACGTGCTCCTGCAGCCGTTCCAGCGCCTCTTCCACTACTGGCACATTTTCCACCTGCCGCTCACCGTCGTGATGTTCGTCATCCTCTCCGTGCACGTGGCCGTCGCCGTGATGCTCGGCTACACGTGGATCTTCTAGCCCGATGCGGACCGGCGCGCGCGCGTTCCTGTCGCTCGCGGGGCTGGCCCTCGCGTTGGCGGGCCCGTTGCAGGGACAGCTCTTCTCCCCCGGCAAGCTGGCGGCGCCCCACGCCGACCTCGAGGGGATCCGGAACTGCACCTCGTGCCACCAGCTCCGGCAGCGGGGTACCTCGAACGCGCTCTGCCTCGACTGCCACACGCCGCTCAAGGCGCGCGTGGCCGCAGGTACCGGGTTCCACGCGACGGTCTCGGCCCGCAACTGCGCCGAGTGCCACCGGGACCACCTGGGCGTGGACCACCCGCTCGTGGCGTTCGACACGGCGACGTTCGCGCACGACACCACAGGCTTCCGCCTCGACGGCGCCCACCTCAAGCTCGGCTGCCGGAAGTGCCACACGCCGGACCTCATTTCCGCGCCGGACGTGAAGGCGTATGCGGGTGAGCATCACGTGCTCGACAGGACGTTCCTCGGACTTCCGACGACCTGCGTCGGCTGCCACACGGACGATTCTCCCCACGGCGCGCAGTTCGGCCAGCGCGGCTGCGACGCCTGCCACACGGCCGGCGACTGGAAGAGGGCCGACCGCTTCGACCACGACCGGGCGGCGTTCCAGCTGACCGGCCGGCACCGGACCGTGGCCTGTGCCAGCTGCCATCCGTCGCTGCCGGTGGCGGGCGCCAAGCCGATGGTCCGCTTTGCCGGGATCCGGTCG
>DASYXP010000358.1:0-8505 GCA_035934835.1 Gemmatimonadales bacterium
CTGTTGCCCGTTCACCGTTCACCGCGAATACGGACAGGGCGGGATTCGAACCCGCGAAACCGCTTGCACGGTTTACAAGCTTTCCAGGCGTGCCTCTTCAACCACTCGAGCACCTGTCCTCAGTGTCGCCAGATGGCCGGCGCGGGCGGGATTCTACCGCCGGGGCGTGGGCGGGTCAATTGCGGCGAACGGAACCGATCCGGGTCGGGGAGCGTAAGGTGGATGGTCGTGAGTCGTGAGTCGTGAGTCGTGGGTCGTTGGTCATTTGTCGTTACCTTCGCGAAGCCCGAAGCCCGAAGCCCGAAGCCCGAAGCCCGAAGCCCGAAGCCCGAAGCCCGAAGCCCTAAGCCTTAAGCCCTAAGCCCCAATGCTCATCCGCAAGCCGACTGACGTCGCCTCCTCCGAGATCACTCCCGAGAAGCTCTTTTGGAGCCGCCGGGAGTTCCTGGTCGCGGCGGGGATCAGCGGCGCGGGGCTCGCGGCCATCAACATCCCCGACCTGGGCGCCCGGTTCCGGACCGCCGGCCCCGGCGACGACAAGCCGACGCCCTATGCCACGATCACCGGCTACAACAACTACTACGAGTTCAGCACCGACAAGGGGGAGGTCAAGGACCTGGCCGCTGGGTTCCCGGTCCGCCCCTGGAGCGTCGAGATCGGGGGAGAGTGCCACAAGCCCGGGATGCTCGACCTCGACGACCTCCTCAAGGGACTTCCGGTCGAGGAGCGGGTCTACCGGCATCGCTGCGTCGAGGCCTGGTCGATGGTGGTACCATGGGATGGCGTGCCGCTCGGCAAGGTGCTGCAGCGCCTTGAGCCCACTTCCAATGCCAAGTTCGTCGAGTTCACGACGGTCTCGGATCCGAAGGATATGCCGGGCTACGCGGAGGGGATCCTGCCGTTCCCGTATGTCGAGGGGCTCCGGATCGACGAGGCGATGCACCCGCTGGCCCTCCTTGTGACCGGGATCTATGGCAAGCCGGCGCCGCCGCAGAACGGCGCGCCGCTCCGACTGGTCGTGCCGTGGAAGTACGGCTTCAAGGGGGCCAAGGCACTCGTCCGGATCCGCTTCGTCCGCGAGCAGCCGCTCAACACCTGGCAGCGGGTGGCGCCGAATGAGTACGGCTTCTACGCCAATGTGAATCCCACGGTCGACCACCCCCGCTGGAGCCAGGCGCGGGAACGCCGGCTCGGCGAGTTCTTCCGCCGCCCGACCCTGATGTTCAATGGCTACGCCGACCAGGTCGCCTCGCTCTACGCCGGGATGGATCTCCGGGCCAACTTCTGAGCCGGGTATGACACGGCTCCAATGGGTCACCCGGGTGGTGAAGCCCGCGGCGTTCGTCGGGGCGATGGTCCCGCTCGCGGCCCTCCTCGCCGCCGGGTTCCTCGGCGGCGACCTGGGCCCCGATCCGGTGCGCCACATACAGCACGTGACCGGCATCTCCTGCCTGGCGCTCCTCGGCGCCACGCTCTCGATCACGCCCCTCCGGCGCCACCTCCGCCTCGGCGAGCTCATCCGACTCCGCCGGATGCTGGGGCTGTGGGCCTTCACGTATGCGGCGCTCCACCTGCTGACCTACGTCGTGTTCGACCAGTCGCTCGACCCCGGCCGGATCTGGGCCGACACCCTCAAGCATCCGCGGATCTACCTCGGATTCGCCGCCTTCCTGATCCTGCTGGCGCTCGCCCTCACCTCGACCGACGCATCGGTGCGCCGGCTGGGACGGCGCTGGGTCACGCTCCACCGATTGATCTACATCGCCGTGCTGCTCGGCATCGTCCACTTTGCGATGGTGCAGAAGCTCGACATCCGGACCCCGCTGGCGTGGGGCGCGGGGTTCGGCGTCCTGATGCTCCTGCGGATCCGTCGGCCGGCTCGGCGCGCCGGGCCGCTTCCGGCCACTTCGACGTCCGATTAGGGTTCGCCCGTGCGTCGACATTCACTCACCGTGCGCCTGCTCGCATTCCTGCTCCTCCTCGGGAGCCCCGGGATCGCCGCGCCGGTGTCCGGGCTGGCGCACCGCTGCCAGGCGGCCCGGACCGGTATGAGCGACTCGATGCCGACGATGGCCCATCTCGCCGCTTCGGGCGCCGCGGTCGGTGAGGTGTCCCATCATCAGTGCGATCATTGCCCCCCGTCCGAGTGCACCTCGATCACGGCCTGCGCACCGGGAAGCGCGGCCGCGGTGACTCCCGAGTCCGCGGTCGCCGGTGCCGCGGCGGGTGGCGCGGGCGCCGTCGTCGGCGCCGAGCCCCGCCTGAGATCCACCTCCCGCGAAGTCCTCACCCCACCTCCACAACGGATCCTGGTCGCCCCGGTCGCGTAGTTCACCGATTCGACTGACGACAGGATCCCATATGCACCGCATCACCCTGGCCGCCCTGGCGGCCGGAGCTGTCCTGCTCCTGCATGGTCCGCCGCTCCTGGCGCAGACCGCTCCGCCGGGAGAAATGCCCGCGGCCCCGCTTGGCGTGCCGGGCACACGCCTGGGATCCGGCACCTCCTGGATCCCCGACGCCTCCGCGGTCCACACGTTGATGACCCGCGCGGGGCCGTGGAGCCTGATGGGGCAGGGCGACATCGTCCTCTATGGCGACGCCGCAGGGACCGGTCGGGGCGGGAGCCAGATCGGGAGCACCAACTGGCTGATGCTGATGGCCATGCGCCAGGCGGGAAGCGGTTTGCTGCGGCTCGACGCGATGGTGAGCGCCGAACCGGCGACGGTCGGGAAGGGAGGATATCCCCTCATCCTCCAGACTGGCGAGTCGTATCGGGGACAGCCGCTGCACGACCGTCAGCATCCGCACGATCTCTGGATGGAGCTTTCCGCGGCGTATGAGCGCCCCCTGACGCGGGGTCTGGCGCTTTCCCTCTACGCCGCACCGGTGGGTGAGCCCGCGCTCGGTCCGGTCGCGTTCATGCATCGGCCGAGCGCCGCGGATGATCCCTTCGCCAACATCGCCCATCATTGGCAGGACGCCACGCACATCACCTACGGCGTCGCGACGGTGGGCCTCTTCACCCACGACATCAAGCTCGAGGGATCGGTCTTCAACGGCCGGGAGCCCGACGAGGACCGATACGACTTCGACTTCCGCCCGTTGGACTCTTGGTCGGTGCGCCTCTCCGCCAATCCGGCGCCGCGCTGGAGCCTCAACGCGAGCTATGGGTTCCTCAAGAGTCCCGAAGGCCTGCACCCCGGTGAATCCGTGGCTCGATTCGGGGCATCGGCGATGTACGTCCGCCCGTTCGGCGGGTCGGGGCAGTGGGCGTCGGCGCTGGTCTACGGCGCCAACCGGCAGAGCACGGTGGGGCGATCCGCCCACCCGGTATCGAACAGCGTGCTCGTCGAGTCCGACCTCCGGTTCGACGCCCGGAATGCGGTCTTCGGGAGGGTCACCTGGGTCCAGAAGGACACCGCCGAGCTTGTGGTCTCGGGCATGCCCGATGCCAGATACGGGGTCGCCACCTTATCCCTCGGCTACGTGCGCCAGGTGGCCCGGCGACGGGCGGTAGGCCTGGACGTGGGGCTGCGAGGCGACCTCGGGTACGTTCCTGCGGCGCTCCGGTCCGTCTACGGCACGCGCACGCCGGCCGGGCTCATCCTCTTTGCGCGACTGCGCCCTGCGTCGACGGGGCGTGGCGCGGGGCGCCGGATGCGCGGAATGCAGATGGGAATGGCCGGGCGGTGATCACCGCTCCGCGTCGGCGGCTCCGGGGTTGTGAACGACCTGCCCCGGAGCTACCTTCCGGCCCCGATGACGGGCCATCGGCTGCTCCTCGACGCAAAAGCCATCTCCCGGGCGCTCGCCCGGATGGCCAGCGAGGTCGTTGAGCGATGCGGCGGCACCGACGGCCTGGTGATCGTGGGGATCCAGCGCCGCGGGGTCGAACTCGCCGAACGCCTGGCCCGCCTGATCGAAGCCGCCGAACGCATCACCCTCCCTCGCGGCAAGCTCGACATCACCCTCTATCGCGACGACCTCCAGGCCATCGGCCCCCGGCCCGTGGTGGGCGAGACGCGCCTGCCCGACCTCGATGACAAGACCGTGGTGATCGTGGACGACGTGCTCTACACCGGCCGCACCATCCGCGCGGCGCTCGACGAGTTCGCCGACTTCGGCCGCCCCCGGCGCGTGCTCCTCTGCGTGCTGGTCGACCGCGGCGGCCGCGAGCTCCCCATCCAGGCCGACGTGGTCGGCGCGACGGTCTCCCTGAGCCCCACCGACCGGGTGGACGTGCTCGTCACCGAACTCGACGGCCGCGACGCGGTCGAACTGGCGCCGCGCACCTAGATGAACGCCCCTCCGCTCTCCGCACTCGGCAAGGACCTGACCGGCCTCGAGCCGCTCTCCGCCGACCAGATCCGCCTGATCCTCGACACCGCCGAGCCGTTCAAGGAAGTGAGCGAGCGCCAGATCAAGAAGGTCCCGGCCCTTCGGGGCAAGACCATCGTCAACCTCTTCTTCGAGGCCTCCACCCGGACCCGGATCTCCTTCGAGTTCGCCGAGAAGCGCCTGTCCGCCGACACGGTGAACGTGGCGGCCTCCGGCTCCTCGGTGTCCAAGGGCGAGACGCTGGTCGACACCGCCCGGAATCTCGAGGCGATGCGGATCGACATGGTGGTCATCCGCCACGGCTCCTCCGGGGCCGCCCAGTTCCTGGGCCAGCGGATCCGCTCCAACGTCATCAACGCCGGCGATGGCAAGCACGAGCACCCCACCCAGGGGCTGCTCGACCTCCTGACGCTGCGCGACAAGTTCGGGAAGATCGCGGGGCTCAAGGTGGCCATCTGCGGTGACGTGCTCCACAGCCGGGTGGCGCGCTCCAACATCTGGGGCCTCACGAAGCTGGGCGCCGAGGTGGCGGTCTGCGGGCCGCCGACGCTCCTGCCCCGCAATGTGGCCGACCTCGGCGTCACGGTGCTGCCGCGGATCGAGGACGCCATCCAGTGGGCCGATGCGCTCAACATCCTCCGGCTCCAGCTCGAGCGGATGAACGCCGGCTTCATCCCGTCGCTCCGGGAGTACAACCGGGTCTTCGGCGTCACCAATGAACGACTGGCGAAGGCTCCCAAGGACCTTGTGATCATGCATCCCGGACCGATGAACCGCGGCGTCGAGATCGACAGCGACGTCGCCGACGGCCCCCACAGCGTCATCCTGCCCCAGGTCACCAACGGCGTGGCGGTGCGGATGGCGGTGCTCTACCTCCTCGCCGGCGGGACGGCCGAGGGCTCGCGGGCGGCGGGGCGGGCGGGGGGCGAGGGATGAACCCGATCCTCTTCCGGGGCGGGCGGGTCATCGACCCGAGCCGCCAGGCCGATGGCGTCGCCGACCTGCTCGTGGTCGATGGCCGGATCGCGGCGGTGGGGCGGGGGGTCGGCGTCCCCGACGGCGCCGAGGTGATCGACGCCAAGGGGAAAGTGGTGGCGCCGGGGCTCATCGACGTGCACGTGCACCTGCGCGAGCCCGGCTTCGAGGACCTGGAGACGATCGCCACCGGGGCGGCGGCCGCCGCAGCGGGTGGATTCACCGCCGTCTGCGCCATGCCCAACACCGATCCCGTCACCGACAACCAGGCCGCGGTCGGCTTCATCGTGAGCCAGGCGCGGCGCGCCGAGATGGCGCGGGTGTACCCGATCGGCTGCATCACGGTGGGGCAGAAGGGGGAGCGCCTGGCCGAGTTCGGCGAGCTGGTGGGCGCGGGCGCCGTGGGCGTGAGCGATGACGGCAAGCCGGTGATGTCGAGCCACATCATGCGGACGGCGCTCGAGTACGCCCGCACCTTCGGCATCCCGGTGGCGGACCACTGCGAGGACACGCCGCTGGCCCAGGGCGGGGCGATGCACGAGGGCATCGTGGCCACGCGCCTGGGCCTCAAGGGGATCCCATCGGCGGCGGAGGAGATCCACGTCGCCCGTGACTGCATCCTGGCCGAGCTGACCGGCGGGCACATCCACCTGTGCCACATGAGCACCCGCGGCTCGGTGGACCTGATCCGTCGGGCCAAGGAGAAGGGGCTCAGCGTCACGGCCGAGGCCACGCCGCACCACTTTGCGCTGACCCACGAACGGTGCGAAGGGTACGACACCAACGCCAAGATGAATCCACCCCTGCGGGAGGCCGAGGACCGCGACGCGATCCGCCGGGCGCTCAAGGACGGCACCATCGACGTGATCGCGAGCGACCACGCGCCGCATCACTACGACGCCAAGGAGCGGGAGTTCGACGACGCGCCCAACGGCATCCTGGGGCTGGAGACGGCGCTCGGCCTGGCCATCCGCGAACTGGTGACGCCGGGGATCCTCTCCCTGCCGGAGCTGATCTTCCGGATGAGCACTCGCCCGGCGCAGGTGTTCCACCTGCCCGGCGGCACCCTTGCGGTCGGTGCGCCGGCCGACGTGGTCCTAATCGATCCCGCGGCGGAATGGGTGGTGCGGCCGGAGGCGTTCCGCTCCAAGAGCCGGAACACCCCTTTCGGTGGGGAAACGCTGACCGGCCGGGCGGACCTGACCCTGGTCGACGGTCGGGTGGTCTGGCGGCGGGGGGCGGGTGCCAGTTGAATCGGCGCCGGGCCCCCTTATTCTTTTACCATATAGTGTAGGTCGTTGGCCCAGGAAGGCCGCCCTATCCCCCGAGAGGACCGGTCCGAATGGCGAAGGCTCCCACCGCCACGGGTGATCCCACCGTCACTCGGCTCCTTGCCGAGCGGGACCAGTACGCCCAATGGATGAACCGGCTCAGCGTCGCGAGCGACACCGTCCCTGAGAGTGTCCGGGAAAAGGTGCGCGCCGACTATGAGGCGCGGCTCGTGGCCGTGGTCGAGCAGCTGAAGCAGCACACCGACCAGGTCACCCACCAGCTCAGCTCCCAGCGGGCGCGGCTCGACGAGTTGACCGCCAAGGAGACGCTGGCGCAGGAGGTGCTGAGCGAGGCGGAGCTCCGGCACGCCGTGGGCGAATACGACGAGGCCCAGTGGCAGAAGCTCCGGGGTGAGACCCACCGCACGCTGGTCGAGGTGCGGGAAGAGAGCGCCCGGATCAGCGAGGAGATCGGCCGGCTGGACGAGGTCGCCCGCCTCATCTCGGCGGGGCCCGCCGCCGCGCCGGCCGCGCCCGCGCCGCCGCCCGGCAACCCGGCGATGGGCACCGTGGCCATTCCCGCCGTCAAGCGTCCCGGGGCAAAGGGCGCTCCCGCCCCGGCGCCCGAGCCGGAGCCGGTGCCGGAGCTCGACGCGGAGCCCGCCGCCGAGGAAGCGCCCAAGGGCGGCAAGGCGCCGCGCGATTCTGCCCGCACGCTCTTCTTCCCGGGCGGCAAGGGGGGCGAGAAGGGGATCGACGAGCTCGACTTCCTGAAGTCGGTCGCTGCGGCCCCGGGGGAGAAGAAGGGTGGATCCACCAAGCCCGCGGCGCTCAAGGAACCGGAGCCGGCCGTCGAGGCGCCGCCGGCCAAGCCCGAAGTCATCAAGTCCGACATGACCGCCGGCAAGACGCTCAAGTGCGCGGAATGCGGCACGATGAACCGGCCGACCGAGTGGTACTGCGAGCGCTGCGGGGCGGAACTGGCGGCACTCTGAAGCGGTGAGCGGTGACCGGTCAGAAGTGAGCGGGCTCCCCCTCGAGATCTCGAAGGGGAGCCCGCTCACCGCTTACCACTCACGGCTTACCGACCGCCGTTCACTTCTTCTTGGCGACCACCTTGGCCAGCCGGCTCTTCTGCCGGGACGCGGTGTTGCGGTGGATCAGGTTCTTTCGCCCGGCCCGGTCGAGGAGGCTCGCCGCGGCGCGGTACGCCTCCTGGGCGTCCTGCGGCGTGGCCGCGTTGCGGACGCGCTTGACCGCGCCGCGGAGCGCCGAGCGCTGGGCCCGGTTGCGGAGGGTGGCCTTCTTCGACTTGCGGAGCGCCTTCTTGGCGGACTTGATCCTTGGCACTGAATCCCTCGAGGTCCTGGACTTAGGAGCGGCCGCCGATCGCGGCCGGTCAAAAACAGGCGCTAAACCTAGGCGGGGCAGGGGCTTCGGTCAAGCGACCGCTTGTCGGCGGCGGTCGGCGCGTTATTCTTCCGCCCAGTGGCCCCCGCACAAGGAATCTCCGCTGACCCACCGTCCCCTTCCGCCGGCCCGCCCGGGGCGCGCCTGCCCGCGATGACCGGTCCGGCGCCCGCCTCGGCGGCCCCGACCACCGCGCTCGGGGCGGATCCCGGGTTCGTGGTGGAGCTCGAGGCGTTCTCGGGCCCGCTCGACCTGCTGCTCCACCTCCTGAAGGAGGAGCAGATCGAGATCGGGGACATCCCGATCGCGCGGATCGCGGAGCAGTTCCTCCGGGTCATCCACGCCCTCGGCCTCAACCAGGCCGCTGATTACCTCGAGATGGCTGGGCGCCTGCTGCGGCTCAAGGCGCAGATGCTCCTCCCGCGCACCGGCGACGACGACTGGGAGGACCCCCGGCATGAGCTGGTGCGGCGCCTCCTTGAATACCAGCAGATCAAGGAGATCGTCC
>DASYXP010000012.1:0-8842 GCA_035934835.1 Gemmatimonadales bacterium
GTCCGCTGGTTCGAGCGGGCCCACGAGCGGCGGTCGCAGCAGTATGCGCGCGGATACCTGCCCCCGCCGCCGGAGCTCCCCGAGCCACCGCTCACGCTCGACATCCTGGCGCTCCTGCAGGCGGTCGAACGGGTCATCGCCGGCATCCCGGACCCGGTGCTGCACCGCGTGGTGCCCCGCGCGCTCGACGTGGAGGGCGCCACCCGGCGGGTGCTCGAGCTCCTCGACGTCACCGGCGAGGTGGGCTGGCTCGAGGCGCTGGGGCCGCGGCCCACGATCGTCGAAGTGCTGTCGACCTTCCTTGCCCTGCTGGAGCTCGCCAAGCACGGGCGCGTCAACCTCTTCCAGCCGGCGCCGTTCGCGCCGATGGTGATCCGCCGTGACCCCACTCGCCCAGCTGATTGAAGCCGCGCTCTGGAGCGCGGCGCGTCCCTTGACGGTCGAGGAGCTCCAGACCCTCGACGCCGAGGCGACGCTCGCCGACGTGCGGACCGCGCTCGACCAGCTGCGGGAGCACTATGACTTCGACCAGCACTCGGTGGAGCTGGTGGAGCTGGGCGGCGGCTTCCAGGTCCTGACCCGGCCGCACTTCGCGCAGGCGATCGAGGCGGCGCAGTTCGCGGTGCGGACGCCGAAGCTCACCGGCGCCGCGCTGGAGACGCTGGCGGTCATCTCCTATCGCCAGCCGGTGGGCCGCGCCGAGATCGAGGAGATCCGCGGCGTCAACGCCGGCGGGGTGCTGCGCGCTCTCCAGGAGCGGGGGTTGATCGAGGTGGTGGGGCGGAGCGAGTCGCTGGGCCGGCCGCTGCTCTATGGGACGACGCCGTACTTCCTGGAACTGCTCGGGCTCAAGGACCTGGCGGACCTGCCGCGCACCGAGGAGCTCTCGGTGGCGCTCCAGCCGCCGAGGCCCCCGGAGCCCGACGCCGACTCGGCGGCGTCCGTCCCGGCGGACCGATGAGCGAGATGCGGCTGCAGCGCGCGCTGGCGCAGGCGGGGATCGCCTCCCGGCGGGCGGCGGAGGAGCTGATCGAGCAGGGCAAGGTGCGGGTCGACGGGAAGGTCGCGACCCTGGGCCAGAAGGTCGACCCGGCGCGCCAGAAGATCACCGTGGGCGGCAAGGCGGTGCGGGCGGTCGAGCGTCGCTGGCTCGCGTTCCACAAGCCGATGGGTGTCGTGACGACCGCCAAGGACGAGGAAGGCCGCCGCACCGTCCTCGACTTCATCTCGAATCCCGCGGGGCTCACGTACGTAGGGCGTCTCGACGTGATGACCACGGGGCTCCTCCTCCTCACCACCGACGGCGAGGCGGTGCACCGCCTGACCCACCCGAAGTACCACCTGGCCCGGCGGTACACGGCGCTGGTCCACGGTCGCGATCCGAAGGAGCTCGAGGGCCTGGTGACGAAGAAGTGGGTGGTCGACGGCCACCCGGTGGTGGCGGAGCAGGTGCGGGTGCGGCCGGGCAAGGAAGGGCGGAGCATCGTCGACGTGACGCTTCGCGAGGGACGCAACCGCATCGTCCGCAAGTGGTGCGAGGCGATGGGCTGCAAGGTCGACCGGCTGGCCCGGCTGGCGTACGGCCCCATCCGCCTCGGCGAGCTCCCGGTGGGGCGGTCGCGGCCGCTCACCGGCCAGGAGACCAAGGCGCTGTATGCGGCGATCAAGCTGGATGAGGATCACGAGTGAGTCGCGGGTCGCGGGTCACGGGTCGTGTGATGACGTGCACTTTCGATCGACCGCATCGTGACCCGCGTGCGTGCTTCACGACCCCCGACCCGCGACCCAGGACCCGTGACCCGCGACTTGCGACCCGTGACCCACGACCCACGACTCACGACCAATGACCACTCCATGACCGCCCCCCGTCCATCTGGCGCTCAACTGGCCGCTGAAGCCGCCCCGGTGCAGGCCGCGGTGCAGGAGGTCGCGCGCCGGATCGTGGGCCAGGAGGCGATGGTCGAGCGCCTCCTCATCGGGCTCCTGACCGGCGGCCACATACTGCTCGAAGGGGTGCCTGGGCTGGCCAAGACCCTGGCGGTCCGCACCCTGGCCGAGATCGTCCACGCCAGCTTCTCGCGCATCCAGTTCACCCCCGACCTGCTCCCGGCCGACGTGATCGGCACGATGATCTTCGACCAGAAGACCTCGGAGTTCCGCGTCAAGAAGGGCCCCCTCTTTGCGCACGTGGTCCTGGCCGACGAGATCAACCGCGCGCCCGCCAAGGTCCAGGCGGCGCTGCTCGAGGGGATGCAGGAGCACCAGGTCACGATCGGTGGCACGGCCTACCCGCTCCCCGAGCCCTTCCTGGTGCTCGCCACCCAGAACCCGATCGAGAGCGAGGGCACCTATCCGCTCCCCGAGGCGCAGCTCGACCGCTTCCTCCTCAAGGTGCGGGTGGGCTATCCGACCCGGGAGCAGGAGCGCGAGGTGCTGCTCCGGATGAGCGGCGGGGCGCCGATCCCGGTGTCGCGGGTGCTCGATCCCGCCGGGATCCTGGCGGCGCGGAAGGCGGTCCTCGGCGTCTACATCGACCAGAAGCTGGTGGACTACATCGTCGACCTGGTGCGCGCCACCCGCGACCCGGGGCTCGTCGGGCTCCACGACCTCAAGCCGCTCGTGGCATTCGGCGCCTCCCCCCGGGCGTCGCTCGCGCTGGCGCAGACGGCGCGCGCCCACGCGTTCCTCCGGGGCCGGAACTACGTCGTGCCCGAGGACGTGAAGGCCCTGGCGCCCGACGTGCTGCGCCACCGCCTGGTGCTCACCTTCGAGGCCGAGGCCGAGGAGGTCGATTCCGACCGGGTGATCGCGCGGGTACTTGAGGCGGTGCCGGTGCCGTGATGGGCGGGTGGCGGGGCATGAGTCGTGGGTCGTGAGTCATGAGTCGTGAGACGTTAGACGTTGGACGTTGGACTTTAACGCTGGGAGTCGGACCCACGACCCGTGACTCGCGACCCGCGACCCACGACCTCCTTCCATCATCGATGCCTCCCATCTCCCCCTCCGTCCTCAAGCAGGTCAAGCGGCTCGAACTCCGGAGCCGCGGGTTCGTCACGGCCCTCTTTGCCGGGGAATACCGCTCGGTGTTCCGTGGCCAGGGGATGGAATTCGCCGAGGTCCGCGCCTACGAGGAGGGGGACGACTTCCGTTCCATCGACTGGAACGTCTCCGCCCGGCTCGGCGCGCCCTTCGTCAAGACGTTCACCGAGGAACGCGAGCTCACGGTGCTCCTCGTGGTCGACCAGTCGGGTTCCACCCGCTTCGGCCATCCGGTCACCAAGGCGGCGCTCGCGGTCGAGGTGTCGGCGGTGCTGGCGCTCGCGGCGTCGGAGCACAACGACCGGGTGGGCGCGCTCCTCTTCAGCGACACGGTGGAACGGGTCATTCCGCCGGCCAAGGGGCGCCGCCACGCGCTCCGCGTCATCCGTGACCTCGTCGCGTTCACGCCCCGGGGGCGCCGGACCGACCTCGCCGCGGCGCTCTCGTACGCCAGCCGGCTCCTGTCCCATCGCAGCATCGTGGTGGTGCTCTCCGACTTCGCGGCCGCCGGGTGGGAGCGCCCGCTCCGCCAGCTCGCGGCGAAGCACGAGGTGGTGGCGGTGACCGTCGACGATGCGCGCGAGCGCGACCTCCCCGATGCGGGATGGATCGAGCTTGAGGACCAGGAACTCGGCCACCAGGTGCTGGTCGACGCGGGGGACCCCGGCGTTCGCGCGCGGGTGGCGCTCCTTGCCGACCGGCGCCGGGCCGACCGGGCGCGGGCCCTCAGGGCCGCGGGGGTCGACCACGTGGCGCTCGCAACCGACCGGGACTACGCCGGCCCGCTCCACCGCGCATTCGCGATGCGGGCGCGCCGGCTGGCGCGGCGATGATCGCGCTGCTCCTCCTCCTGCAGCAGGCGGCACCCCCGCCGGCGCCGCTGGTGGGAGATACCGTGTGGGTGTCCCGCACGGTGAGCCTCGGGCCCGGCGCCGGCGCCCGCGCCCCAGCCTGGACCCCCGGCGGCGATGTCGAGCTCCTTTCCCCGGGGACGACGAACATCCACGACGGCGTCGTCGACCTCCGCTTCCCGGTGGTGGTCTGGGCGCCCGGCGTCCACGTGATCGACGTCCCGGGTCCGCTCATCCTCCGCGCCGACGGTTCCATCGATTCGGTGGCGGCCGCGCCGGTCGCGGTCACCATCCGGAGCATCCTTCCCGATTCGGTGAAGCGCGATTCCCTCGAGGTCCAGCCCCCGGCGCCGGTGCTGCCGCCCGTCGAGACCGACCCGCGGCCGCTGCTCATCTGGCTCGGCGGCGGCACCCTGCTTGCGCTGGGGATCATCTTCATCCGGCGCCGGCCCCGCACCGCCGCCCTGCCGCTCCCCGTCGAAGCGCCGGCGCCCGCGCCTCCCATCGCGCGGTGGGCGGCCGCGGGTGAGGCGCGCGCGGCGTGCGAGATCGGAGCGCTCCGCCTCCGGGTGGCCATCCATCGCGGCTTCGAGCCCGCCGATCCCCGCCTTGACACCGGCGCACTGCTCCGGCTCCTGGAGGGCTCGCGCCCGCAGTGGCCGGTGGCCGAGATCCGCCGGGTGCTCGGCGCCCTCGACCAGGTGCGGTTCGGCGCCTCCGGCGGCGGGGGGGACGTCGGTCCGCTGTTGGAGGACGCCGATCGCCTGGCCGGCGTGCTGGGGGGCGGGGGATGATCGCCTTCACGCGCCCGTGGCTCCTCCCGCTCCTGCTGCTGGTGCCGGCGTGGCTCTGGTGGCGGCGTCGCCGCCGCGCCGTCACCGGGCACAGCGACGTGTCGCTCTTCCGTTCCCTGGGCGGTGCCGCGTGGCCGGTGCGCGTCCCCGTGGCGCTCCGCGCGACCGCGCTCGCCTGCTGGGCCATCGCGGCCGCGGGGCCGCAGGTCGGCGGGCGGCGGGTCGAGGTGAAGAAGGAGGGGATCGCGATCGTGATCGCGGTCGACATCTCGAGCTCGATGCTGGCGGAGGACTTCTCGCCGTCGAACCGGCTCGAGGTGGCCAAGCAGCAGGCCATCAGCTTCATCCGCGGGCGCCCCGACGACCGGATCGGCCTGGTGGCCTTCTCGGGCGAGGCGGTGACCCAGGTGCCGATCACCGTCGACTACGCGGTGCTGGAGCGTGCGGTGCAGGACCTCCACATCGGGATGCTCGATGACGGCACCGCCATCGGGAGCGGGCTGGCCACGGCGGTCAACCGCCTGCGTCGGGCGCCCGACCGGTCGAAGGTGGTGCTCCTCCTGACCGACGGCGTCAACAACCGCGGCACCATCGACCCGCGCACCGCCGCGTCGGCGGCCGCGGCGCTCGGGGTCAAGGTGTACACCATCGGCGTCGGCACCGAGGGGCAGGCGCCGGTGCCGACCGGGCGCGGGCCCGGGGGGCTCCGCTACGAGGTGATGCCGGTCGAGATCGACGAAGGGCTCCTCAAGGACATCGCCACCACCACCGGAGGGCGCTACTTCCGCGCCAAGGACAGCGAGGCGCTCGCCCAGATCTTCCGGCAGATCGACCAGCTGGAGAAGACGCCGGTCGAGACGCTGCAGTACGTCAGGTACGACGAGGTGGTGATGCCCTTCGTGCTGGCGGGCCTCGGCTGCCTGGCGCTCGAACTCCTGCTCTCGGCCACCGTGGCCGTGCGGGTGCCCTGATGCGCATCGTCTTCGACGCGCCGATCCTCCTCTGGCTGGCGCCGTTCGTCGGCCTGGTGGTGGGCGGCCTCGCCTGGCTCGCGCGGCGCCGCCGGGTCCGGAGCGCATTCGCGTGGTCGCCGGAGCTCGGGATGCGGGCCGCCGCGGACGGCGCCGCCGGACCGCTCCTGGTCGGGGCCGCGGCCGCGCTCGCCTGCGTGGCGCTCGCGGGGCCGCGCGGAGGCCGCACCACCGTCACCACCCAGACCCGCGCCTTGAGCCTCGTCATCGCCGTCGACATCTCCCGGTCGATGCTGGCCGAGGACGTGGCGCCGAGCCGGCTGGGCCGCGCCCTCCGCGAATCGCGGCGCCTGGTGCAGGACCTCCAGAGCGACCGGATCGGGCTCCTGGCCTTCGCGGGACGCAGCTACATCCTGGCGCCGATCACGGTCGACGGCAGCGCCATCGAGATGTACCTCGACGGCCTCGACCCCGACCTCGCGAGCGAAGGCGGGACCGACCTCGCCTCGGTGCTGGCGCAGGGGCGGGAAGTGCTGGGCGCCGCCTCGGGGACGTCGGACCGCGTGCTGGTGGTGTTCACCGATGGCGAGGACCACGACTCCCTCGCCGAGACCATTTCCCAGGCGGAGGGCCTCAAGGCCGCCGGGATCCGGCTGGTCCTGGTGGCCGAGGGCGGAGAGCAGGGTGTCCACATCCCCGAGCGCGATTCGGCCGGCGTCCTCCTCGGCTACCAGGTCGACGCCGACGGGCAGGTGATCGAGACCGCCCGCGACGACCGGGTGCTGCAGCGCGTCGCCGACGCCGCCGAGGGGACCGTGGTCTCGGCCCGGCTGGCGGACCAGGAGGGCGCCGTGCGAGACCTCTTGTCGGCGTTCCGCCGGAGCCCCGTCTCCGAGACGCGCGCCGCCGACCTGGTGCCGCGGGGCTGGATCGCGGCGCTCGCGGCGCTGCTGCTCCTCGTCATCCAGCTGGCCGGCAGGCGCTCGGCCGCGCTCATTGCCATCGCCCTGGCCGTGGCCACGCCGGTGCGGGCGCAGCGCCCCTCCGCCGGGGAGAAGGCGCTCGATGCGGGACGCCCCGGCATCGCGGCGCGGGAGTTCCTCGACGCCTCCCGCACCGGGCCGGCGGCGGACACCGCGTTCTATGACGCCGGCACCGCCGCGCTCACCGCCGGCGACTTCGTCAGCGCCGAGAAGGCGCTCGCGGTCGCGACCCGGACGCTCGACCCGGACCTTCGGTATCGCGCGCTCTACAACCTCGGCACCGCGTACCTCCTGCAGGCCGCGAAGGACACGGTGCACCGGGCCACGTTGCTTGAGGAGGCCGAAGGCCACCTGCGCGACGCGCTGCGCATCGCCCCGAACTCCCGGCGCGCCAAGTGGAACCTCGAGCTCGCCGTCCGGCATCGGCCGCCGCCGCCGCCGTCGGGGGCAGGGGGCAACCCGCCGCCTCCCACGGGCGGGGGCGCGCCGCCGCCGCCACCGCCACCGACGCCCAACGGCGCGCTCACGCCGGGCCAGGCCAACGCGATCCTCAATTCGGTGGCGCGGGAGGAACGCGCGGCGCGGGAACGCCACCTGCCGCGCAATCCCGGCGGCGACCCGAGGATCAAGGATTGGTGACGCTCGCGCTGGTCGCCCTGCTCCTGCAGCAGGGCGCTCCCATCTCGGTGACGTCGACCGCCACGGCCGACCGCGTCCCGGTCGGCGGCGACGTCGTGCTCACCATCACGGCCAACAGCGCGGGGTCGGGCCCCGTCTCGCTCGACCTGCCGAGCTTTGGCGGCTTCGTGGTCCTCACGCGCGGGGAGCGGAGCAGCGTGGCGTTCGGCATTCCCGGCGTTGGCGTAGGCCCGCGACGGGTCACCACCTGGGAGTACCATCTCCGGGCGATCCTCCCCGGCCGGTTCGCGCTGGGCCCGGTGCGGGTCTCGGAGTCCGGGCGCATCGCCACTGCGCCGGCCGTGGTCGTCGAGGTGTCCGCCAGCGCGTCGGCCGTGGCGGCGGGGCTCGACCCCCGGGTGCAGGCGCTGCTCGAGCGGGCCCCGCCGCCGCCTGACACCGGTGTCGCGCTCACGGTCCTCCCCTCGGCCGAGCGGGTGCTGGTGGGCGAGCAGCTCGACGTGGTGACGGCGGCGTGGTTCCCGCGCGACCTCCGGATGCGGCTCCGCCACCCGCCAACGCTCGAACCCCCGGAGTTCGAGGGGGTGTGGAGCTACCCGCAGGTCGTGCCGACCGGCATCGCGGCGAGTCGCGAGGTACGCGGGACCTGGTACGACCTCTTCATCCTGCACCAGATCGTCTTCCCGCTCACCCCGGGGCCCCTGCGAATGTCGTCCGCCACGCTGCGGTACGGCGTGCCGGTGGCATTCCAGTTCTTCAGCCAGGAGGACCACTACGCCCTGGAGAGCGCGGTGCCGAAGGTCACGGTGCTGGCCCTCCCGGACAGCGGGCGTCCCCCCGGGTACGGCGGTGCCGTCGGGAGCGGGGTATCCCTCGCGCGCGAGGTCGGCGCCGCGCCCCGCACCGGCGAGCCGCTGGCGGTGACGGTGACGCTCCACGGCGGTGGCAACGTGTCGCTCTGGCCGGCGCCCTTCGTCCGCTGGCCCGATGGCGTGCCTGTCTACTCCGACGGCAGCGACGAGCAGATCCACACCGACAGCGGCCGGGTCGGCGGGACCAAGGTGTTCCGCTACCTGATCGTTCCGGATTCGAGCGGGATCCTGGCGCTCCCGTCCATCGCGTATCCCTATTACGACCTCACGTCGGGGACCTTCCAGGTGGCCTCGGTCCCCGCGGTCCGCCTGCCGGTGACGTCGGCCGGCGAGGCGCCGAGGGCGCGTGCGTCGCCGCCGCCGTTGATGATGGACGCCCGGGCGCCCGCGGCGTGGCGCCTGGTGCATGGTGCGCCGGTCGCGGTGTGGTACGTGCTCGTCCTGCTGCCGCCATTGGTGTGGCTCTGGCGCAGTCGCCCCCGTCGGCGGGCGCCGGCCCCGCGCCGCGTGGTGCGGCGTTCACAGTTCACGGAAGCGGCGGATGCGCTGGAGGCGGCGCTCCGGAGCGTGGCCGGCACCGACGCCCTGGCCGACGTCGGCCGGCTGCCGGCCTTGCTCGCTGCCGCTGGCGTCGACCCCGCGCTCGCCGCCGAAGCGTCGGAGGTGTGGGAGCGGGTGCGGGCGCTCCGCTTT
>DASYXP010000013.1:0-2888 GCA_035934835.1 Gemmatimonadales bacterium
GGGGAACGACCGGGCCAGCTCCCCCTCCCCATTGGAGGGGGAGGGGGTGGGGGGTGAGGCCAGGCGCAACTTCCGAACTGAACTACCCGTATCCATAGCTCGACCCCAACCGAGGCACCACCCCGATGCGTTTTCTCCGTACGCTGACGCTCGCCACGCTCGCGGGCGCCCTCATCTCGCTCCCTGCCGCCGCGCAGGAGAAGGCCCGCTTCGCGACGCTCGAGGACGCGCTCCGCTCCGGCGGCGCCATCTTCGGCTCCAACGGCCCGGCCAACGTCAACTGGATCGACGGCGGCGCCCGGTACAGCTACATCACCCGCGGCGCCGACGGCGAGGAGATCCGCGCCGCCGACCCCGCCACCGGCAAGGACACGCTCCTCTTCTCCGCCAAGGGGCTCAGCTTCCCCGGCACCACCGAGCCTTTCAGCTACCAGTCGTTCCAGTGGTCGCAGGATTCGAAGTACCTGGTCTTCCAGGCCAACTTCAAGCAGATCTACCGCCGGAGCGGCACCGCCGACTACTTCGTGTACTCGCTGGCCGATCGCTCGCTCAAGCCGGCGGCCAAGGGCGCCCGCACCGCCGAACTCTCCCCCGACGGCACAATGCTCGGGCTCGAGCGCGGCGGCGACATGTACGTGTACGACATGGCCTCCGGCAAGGAGACCCGCCTCACCAGCGACGCCCACGGCACCGTCTACAACGGGCACTTCGACTGGGTGTATGAGGAGGAGTTCGGCCTGGCGCAGGCGTGGAACTGGTCGCCCGACGACCGATACCTGGCCTACTGGCAGCTGGATGAGGGCCCGGAGCCGACGGTCCAGTTCACCGACTACGCCGGCATCCATCCGGTGTGGGACACGATCCGCATCCCCCAGCCCGGCGACTCGAACCCGACCGTGCGGATCGGCGTCTCCGACGTCAGGACCGGCAAGCAGGTCTGGCTCGACACCGGCGAGGGCCCCGACACCTACATCCCCCGCATCTACTGGACGAGCGAGAAGGACACGCTCGCGGTCGTGACGCTCGACCGGCACCAGAACCAGATGAAGCTCTTCTTCTTCAACGTGACCACGGGCGGCCGGCGCCTGGTGATGACCGACCGGTCGAGCACCTGGATCGACGTCTTCGACTTCTACGCCGGCGTGCAGGACATGCTTTCGTTCCCCGCGGGCACCCGGGAGTTCTTCTGGCTCTCCGACCGCGACGGGTTCCAGCACATCTATCGGTACGACTACAGCGGCAAGCTCCTCAACCAGGTGACGCGCGGGAAGTGGGAGGCCACCCGGATCGAGGGCACCGACCCGAAGACCCGCACCATCTACTACGTCGGCACCGAGGCCTCTCCGCTGGAGCGTCAGCTGTACTCGGTCCGGTTCGACGGCAGCCACGCCCGGCGCCTGACCACCACGGCGGGCACCCATTCGATCGACATGTCGCCCAGCACCCGGTACTACATCGACCGCTGGTCGTCGGTGAGCACCCCGCGCCAGGTGGAGCTCTGGGCCACCGGCGGCAAGATGCTCAAGAAGCTGGAGGACAACGCCAAGGTGACGGCGTGGGTGGCCTCGCACGAGTACTCCCCCACCAAGCTCTTCAGCTTCACGACCTCCGACGGCGTCAAGCTCGATGGCTCAATGGTGCTGCCGGTGCCGTTCGACCCGACCCGGCGTTACCCGGTGGTCTTCGCGGTGTACGGTGGCCCCGGGTCGCAGGAGGTCTATGACTCCTGGGGCGGCGGGGGGTATGGCCAGTGGCTGGCGCAGCACGGCTACATCGTGGTGGGGCTCAACAACCGCGGCACCAACAACTACGGCAGCGCGTTCATGAAGGTGGTGTACAAGCACCTGGGCGAGTGGGAGAGCCACGACTTCGCCGAGGCGGCGCGATACCTGGCCACCCTGCCGTACGTCGACGGGAAGCGCGTGGCCATCATGGGCACGAGCTATGGCGGCTACAGCACGGTGTACACGATGGCCAGGTACCCGGACCTCTTCACCGTCGGCGTCGCCAACTCGGCCGTGACCGACTGGCGGCTCTACGACGACATCTACACCGAGCGCTACATGAGCCTCCCCTCCGACAACGCGGCGGGGTACGACTCGAGCTCGGCGGTGGTCCTGGCACCGCGGCTCACCGGGCACCTGCTGCTCATCCACTCGATGATGGACGACAACGTCCATCCGCAGAACACGATGCAGTTCCTGACCGCGATGGCCAACGCCGGCCACGACGTGGACCTCCGGATCTACCCGCCGGGGCACCACGGCGCGGCGTACAACTTCCAGAGCTTCCTCCTGATCCAGCAGGCCACCGACGAGTGGCTGGGGCGGTGGCTCAAGCCGTAGAGGTCCAGCGGTCGTGGGGGTGGCCTGCGGCCAGCCCAAAAGCAGTGGGACCACGGAGGGCTCGGAGAACACGGAGAGGCACGGAGAGGCACGGAGAAAAGCAGTTGATGTGGCATCGCGAGCGGAACTCCCCTCGCTAGACCACTTCCAGCGCAGTTCTCCCTGTATCTCCGTGCTCCTCCGTGCCCTCCGTGGTCCCATCTCTAAGAGGCACACCGAATGCCCCTCAAACCCGGCGACACCGCCCCAGATTTCACCCTTCCCGACCAGCGCGGCACGCCGGTCTCGCTCGGCGCGTTCAAGGGGAAGCGGATCGTCGTGCTGTATTTCTATCCCAAGGATGAGACCCGCGGCTGCACCGCCGAGGCGTGCCGCTTCCGCGACGACTTCGAGGTGTTCCAGGAGGCGGGCGCCGAGGTGATCGGCGTGAGCTCCGACTCGGTACGGTCACACGCGGGGTTCGCCGCCAACCACCGCCTGCCGTTCACCCTCCTGGCCGACGAGGCCGACGCGGTGCGGAAGCTCTATGGCGTCGAGCGGCAG
>DASYXP010000018.1:0-7683 GCA_035934835.1 Gemmatimonadales bacterium
GGGTGCGCGGACGTGCGGGGGGCGCAGGCGGACGCGACGACCGAGATGTAAGCGGTGAGGAGTAAGCGGTGAGCGGGCACACACCACGATTCTCGCCTGCGGGCCCGCTCACCTCTCACCGCTGACCGCTCACCTTGCCTCACGGCTTCCCTCCCGCCGCCTCGACCAGCGCCTGCACGGCGTCGACGATCGTGAGCCGGAGCATCCCATACGGCTTCCCCGCGTCGCGCAGCGTGGACAGCGCCGAGTCGCGGGTGGCCACGGGCATCGTGGCGCCGCGGGCCAGGAAGCTGTCGGCCGCGAGGCCCACGGCGCCGACGGCGGCCACCATGTCCGCGGCGGGGATTCCCTCGGCAGCGAGCGGCGCGTTGCGGGCGGCGGCCCGGACGCCGGCCGGCAGCTCGCGCAACTCCGCGAACTTCCGGTCGAGTGCGCTCCGCGCGGCGGTGTCGCCGGCGATCGCGCGTGTCGCCAGGTCCCCGTACACCCGGCGCGAGGCCGGGTCGGGCACGGCGGCGTCCACCAGCCGCACCAGCGGCGTCTGCTGGGTCCAGCTCATCGCGTCGGCCCGCTGGCCGAAGTTGCCGGGTTCGGTCACCTCGAGGAGCCGCTCGAGTGCCTTGCCCCCCGGCGCGCCGTTCATCATCCGCGCCACGAAGAGCCGCGCATGGTCGAGGTGCTCGATGCCCAGGTCGCTCAGTTGCACCGACACCACGCCCATCCGGCGGTACATGTCGGCCACGTCGGTCACCGATGCCGGGCTCCAGAACCGCTCTGCCACCGCCAGCATCCGCGGCCAGATCCTGCTCTCCACCGTCCCGGGGCCGACGTACTCGCTCCACATGCACGCCTCGCCTCCCAGCACCCGCGCCGACTCGGCGTCGGTGAGCCCGGCGCTGGCCGGAAGCGGGTCGGCCAGGTAATGCTGCGACGCCGGGTCGATGTGATCGAGGTAGTAGGGCGCCGAGAGGATGCCGCGATAGCCCTGCTTGGCGGCATCGCCCAGGTAGCTGGTGCCGCGCCACGACTGGATGACGGCGGTCTTCGGGAGCGCGGGATTCAGGATCTCATCCCATCCCACCACCTGCCTGTGATGGCGTGCGAGGATGGCGATGAGCCGCCGATTGAAGTGCGCCTGCAGCGCCGCGTTGTCCTTGATGTGATGCGCCTTCATCCACGCCTGGATCCGCGGGTTGGCCTTCCACTCGGTCCCCGGCACTTCGTCGCCGCCGATATGCCAGAACGCGTCGGGGAAGAGCCCGCTCATCTCGCCGATGAAGCCGTCGAGGAAGCGGTACACCGACTCCCGCGTCGGGTCGAACGCGGGGTCGAACACCCCCCAGGTGCGCTGGATGGCGTAGGGGCCCTTGCCGCTGGCGTACTGGGGATAGCCCACGAACCAGCTGGTGGAGTGACCCGGCATGTCGAACTCCGGCACCACCCGGATCCCGCGATCGGCGGCGTACGCCACCACGGCGCGGACCTGGTCCTGCGTGTAGTAGAGGCCGTCGGAGCCGAACTCCTGCAGCCGCGGAAAGCGCCTGCTCTCGACCCGGAACCCCTGGTCCTCCGACAGGTGCCAGTGGAGGACGTTGAGCTTGGCGGCGGCCATCCCGTCGAGCGTGCGCTCCACCACCTCCACCGGCTCGAAGTGCCGCCCCACGTCCAGCAGCAACCCCCGCCACCGGAACCTCGGCGCATCCGCGATCGCAACGGCAGGCAGGAAATAGCCGGTCGAATCGGCGGAGACGAGCTGGAGGAGCGTCTCGACGCCGCGGATCACTCCCACGGTGGTCGGCGCATCGAGCGTGACCGCCGACGGTGTCACCGTGAGCGTGTACGACTCGTCCTGCGCCAGGTCCGGCACCTTGGGGCCGGGCGACGTGGCGTGGACGACGAACGTCCCGGCGGATCCGTGGCCGATGGCGGTGCCCAGCGTGATCCCGGTCCGGCGGCTCAACCGCACGAGCGCTCGACTCAACGCGCGCTCAAGCCGCGGGTCGGTGCGACCGGCCACGGTCACGGCGAAGGTGGAGTCGAGGCGGAGCGCCCCGGCGTTCCAGGTGACCGTCTTGGGCCAGGGCAGGAGCGCGGGGTGGGAGGACGTATCGGGGGCCGGGGCACTCACGGCCAATGCCAGGATAAGGGGAAGCATAGGGAATCAATTTCGGTGACAGGGGGTGACCCGGCAACCAGCCTCACGGCAGCAGCCATCGCTCGCGCCCTTCCTCACCCCCTGACCCCCTATCCTCGTTCGAGGAAAGGGGGAATGCCAGCCAGACTCGCCCGCATCTGGAGAGGGACCGGGGGTGAGGGAAGAAGTGGGCGGTGGGCCGGATGGGCCCTAAGCGCTAAGCCCTTCCCCTCAGCACTTCCCGCACCGCCTTCACTTCATCCGCATTCACGGTGTGCCCCATTCCCGGATAGATCCGCGCATCCACCTCGGCGCCCATCCGCCGGAGCACCTCCTCGGACTCACGCACCCTCTCCACCGGGATGTGGGGGTCGATGTCGCTGCAGCCGAGGAACATCGGCGTGCCGCCGAACGATCCCGGATAGCTCCGGGGCGTGCCGGGCGGCCCGATGAGTCCACCCGAAAGGCCGACCACCGCGCCGAACCGTCGCGCGTGGCGCGCAGCATATTCGAGCGAAAGGCACGCCCCCTGCGAGAATCCGAGGAGCGCGATCCGCTCGTGCGAAAAGCCCGCGACGCCGAGCGCTTCCACCAGGCCGTGGATGGCGGTGAGGGCCGAGCTGAGCGCCGGCTCGTTCCGCTCCATCGGCTCGAGGAAGCTGAACGGGTACCAGGTATTGCGGGCGGCTTCGGGGGCGAACCACGCCAGGTCCTCCGACGAGACGGCCTGGGCCAGGTCCAGCATCGACCCGGCGTCAGCGCCGCGGCCGTGCACCAGGATCAGCGCGCCGCGCGCCGAGCCGACCGGTGCGCCACCCTGAAGCACCGGGCGCCCGCCGTGCGGAGCGGGCGCCACGAGCGACAGACCGGCGGTCATCAGCGGGTGACGTACGTCCGCGACGCGCCGCCCCGCTGGAAGAGCACCACGTCATAGTGCTGCGGCGTGCCGCCGTCCATCCCCGGCGAGCCGGGCACCATCCCCGGCACCGAGAGACCGAGGGCCGCCGGGTGCTCGCGGAGGAGGCGCTTGACCACGTCGGCGGGGACGTGCCCCTCGACCAGGTACTTGCCGACCACCCCGGTGTGGCAGGACCGGACCGCGTCGGTCACGCCGAGCTGGGCCTTCTTGGCGTCGAGCGCGGAGTCGTCGAGGTCGGACACGTCGCACTTGAAGCCGTTGGCGTTCATGTAGGTCACCCAGGCGGCGCAGCAGCCGCAGCTCGCCGACTTGTAGACCTTGATGCCGATCGGCGCCGCGACCTCGCCCGTCCGGGCCGGCGTCGATCCTTCGAGCAGGCGCGGGAGCACCGTGAGTCCCACGGCCCCGAGCCCGACCCGGGTGAGCCATTCTCTTCGGTTCAGCACAGCGGTGTCCTCCGTGAGAGTGAGGTGCCAGGCACCAGGTGCTAGGTGCTAGGTACTAGGTACTAAGTGTGCCCGGAGCGTCGGCCGGCACCAGAGTGCCGAATAGGTCCCCATCACACCCAGAACCTAGTACCTAGTGCCCAAAACCTAGCACCTAGCACCTCCCCGTCACGAACCGCACGCCGATCCCGCCGTTCTCGGCTGAGAAGCGTTCGGTGAGCGGGATCGCGATCCGGGCGTCGAGCCGGGGGTCGGCGGAGAGGACGCCGATGTGTCCGCCCGGCACCTGCCGGCGGGCGACGGCGCCGAGCGTGGCGTAGAGGGCGGCCAATCCGGCGTCGTCTCCCACGCGCACGCCGTAGGGAGGGTTCGTCACCAGCCAGCCGCCCGGCTGTGGGGACACGTCGCCCCAGGCGTCGAGCGCCCGCTGGGCAAAGGTGACGTCCTTCGCCACGCCTGCCCGTTCCGCGTTGGCCACCGATGCCGCGATCGCCCCGGCGTCCCGGTCGGCGCCCTCGATCTTCCCGTTGACCGTCGACCGTGCACCGTTCAGCGCCGCTTCGCGCACACGCGCCCACTCCGCAAGGTCGAATTCCGGCCACCGCTCGAAGGCGAAGCTCCGCCGGGATCCCGGCGCGATGTTGCGGGCGATGAGCGCCGCTTCGATCGGGATCGTCCCGGCGCCGCAGAGCAGGTCGATGAGGGGTGCCGCGCCATCCCATCCGCTGGCGAGGAGCATCGCCGCCGCGAGCGTCTCCCGCACCGGCGCCTTGGCCGTGGCCAGCCGGTACCCTCGCCGATGGAGGAGTTCGCCCGAGCTGTCGGCGCTCACCGTCACCTTGTCGCGGTGGAGGCGGATGAGGAAGAGTTGGGAGTGAAGAGTGAAGAGTGAAGAGTGAAAAGGGGACTCCCGGTCCTCCGGCATTCCAGCCGCGGGATCCGACGATCCGACCTCCACTTCGGCCCTTTCACCTTTCACGTTTGACTCTTCACTCCGGCACGCGAACCCCCGCTCCGCCGCCCACCGGATCAGCCGTTCCTCGATGGCCCCCTGGTGATAGAGCTTCGACTTCCGGCTCGTGACACGGAACGACACCGCGCTCCCCGGCGCGGCGAAGCGTTCCCACGGCACCTTCTTCGCGTGGCGTTCCAGTTCGAAGAACGTCCGGGCCGAGAATTCCGCCACCCGCACCACGATCCGGCTTGCCGTGCGGGAGTGGAGATTGGCGGCGTAGAGCTGGGCCGGCGTGGCGGTGAAGGCGACGCCGCCGGGCTCCGTGGAGGTCACGCCGATGCCGAGCGCGGTCAGTTCCGCAGCGGTGATCGCCTCGATGCCGGGGGCGGTGATGGCGTAGGCGGAGACGGGGGAGGGCACGGAGGGAAGAGTACTGGAGGCGGGGGAGAAATAGGAGAAGGAGAAGGAGAAGCAGAAGGAGAACGGGCCGCCATTCGAGATCACGAACGGCCGCCCCCGCTTCCTTCTCCCTCCTCCTCACCCTTTTCCCTTTCCTTTTCCTTCTCCTTTTCCTTTTCCTTCTCCTTCTCCTTCTCCTTCTCCTTGTCCTTGTCCTTCTCCTCCTTCTCCTCTTCCTTCTCCTCCTCACCCCCCTCGCTGGTCCAGCACGCCCCGCACCTTCCGGAGCAGTTCCGCGGGAGTGAACGGCTTTTCGAGGAACGCCTGGGTCGGGGTGTGGATGCCGTGGCGGATGATGGCATCCTCGGTGTACCCGGACAGGAAGAGCACCTTGGTGCCCGGATGGGTGGATCGCACGTGGTCGGCCAGCTCGCGCCCGCCCATCCCCGGCATCACCACGTCGGTGGCCAGGAGGTCGAGCTCCCCCTGCATCTCGGCGAGCTTGGTCACGGCCTCCAGTGCGTCGGACGCGGTGATGACCTTGTATCCGTGCTCGGAGAGCGTCCGGGCCACGAGGCGCCGGATCCCCGGCTCGTCTTCCACCGCGAGGATGGTCTCGGTGCCGCGCAGGTCGGTGGGGGCCGGGGTGTGCCGGGGCTGGTGGCCGACCTCACCGCCGCCGGTCCAGCTGGGGAGATACACCTTGAACGTGCTCCCCTTCCCCATTTCGCTGTACACCCAGATGTAGCCGCCGCTCTGCTTCACGATCCCGTAGGCGGTGGACAGGCCGAGCCCGGTGCCCACGCCCGGCGCCTTCGTGGTGTAGAACGGCTCGAAGATGTGGGGCAGGACGCCGGCGGGGATCCCCGAGCCGGTGTCGGTCACGCTGATGACGACGAACTCCCCGGCGGCGGACCCGGGGTGGCGTTCGACATAGCTCTGGTCGAGCGTGGTCACCGCGGTCGCGATGGTGAGCATCCCGCCCTGGGGCATCGCGTCCCGGGCGTTGACCACCAGGTTCATGATGACCTGGCCCAGCTGGCCGGGGTCGGCACGGACCTTCCCGATGTCCGGCCGGAGCCGTGTCTCGAAATGGATGTCCTCGCCGACGACGCGGCCAAGCATCCGCTTGAGTTCGATGACGAGGTCGTTGGGGTCGACGACGGCGGGCGCCAGCATCTGCTGGCGGCTGAACGCGAGGAGCTGGCGGGTCAGGTCGGCAGCGCGGCGGGAGGCCTTCTCGATCTCATTCACTTCTTCGAGCTCGGGCGAGCCTTCCGGCAGGGTCGAACGGAGCAGCTCGGCCGAACCGAGGATGGCGGTGAGCAGGTTGTTGAAGTCGTGGGCGATCCCCCCCGAGAGCCGGCCCACCGATTCCATCCGCTGCGCCTGGCGAAGCTGCGCCTCCAGGCGCTTCGCTTCGGTCACGTCCTCCGCGATCGACGACAGGCCGACGAACGTCCCCGACGCATCCCGGAGCGGCGCCGACGACAGGGAGATCGACACCGGCGACCCGTCCTTCCGGTGACGGGTCAGCTCCACTCCGGAGAGCGCTTCGCCGGCCTCGACCCGCCCCATCAGGGCCCTGGCCTCGGCGATGTCCCCGGGGCCGAGGGTGGGGAGCACCCGCCCCACCGCTTCCGCCGCCGTCCAACCGAAGATCCGCTCGGCCGCCGGGTTCCACGCCTGCACCACGAGCCCGGGGTCGAGCATGTACATCGCGAGCGGCGTCGACGTGATGACCGCCTCCAGCCGCTCGTGCATCGACCGGGCCGACTCGGCCACGCGCTCCTGGTCGGTGACGTCGCGGTTGACCCCGGCGTAGCCGTTCAACCGCCCCTCGCTGTCGAAGAGCGGCACGATCGTGGAATCCGTCACCCGCACCGACCCGTCTGGGCGCAGGAACCGCAGCGGGCCGCTCCAATGCCCGGTGCGCGCCGCGGCCGAGCGGATCTCCTCGCTCGTGGCGGCGGCGGCGGCGTGCCAGTCGCCGATCGGGCGCCCCACCATATCGGCGCGGCGCCGGCCCAGAAGTGTCTCGGACGACGGGTTGGCGTCCACCAGCTTCCCATCCTGGTCGCTGATGATCACCGCCTCGCTCACCGCCCGGAACACCGTGGCCCAGCGCCGGAGCGCCGTCTCTGCCGAACGCTGCTCGGTCAGGTCGCGCACGAACGCGATCTAGGCCCGCCGGCCCTTCCACTGGATCCGGGCCCACGACACCTCGACCTCGAACACCTCGCCCGCGCGGGTGCGGTGACGCCAGAGACCGGCGGGGATGAAGGCGTCACGACGGGGCACCTGCTCGGCGACGAACGCGTCATAGCGCGCCACGTCCTCCGGCGGCCGGATGTCCCGCGCGCTCAAGCGGAGGAACTCAGCGCGGGAATACCCGTACCGGGCGAGCGCGGCCTGGTTCACGTCCAGGATGCGCGTCGACCCGGCCTCGGCGATGTACGCCGGGATGGGCGCCTGCCGAAAGATCAGGCGATAGTCAGGTTCCGTCGCCTTCCGTCGAGCTCCGGCCTTTCCAGTGCGGCGAGGCGGCATCCTCGTGCTCCCGTGCGTAACGGCTGGGGGGCCCACGTCTGGAAGGTATCGTGGCCACGCCCCTGCGCCAGCGGGAGAGGAAGTCGTTGGTCGTTGGTCGTTGGTCGCTGGTCGTTTGCCGTTAGGCGTAAGAGGTGAGAGGTGAGAGGTGAGAGGGAAGAAGGGAAAAGGGAAAAGGGAAAAGGGGCACACCTCTCCCCTTCCAATTTCCCTCTTCCCTCTTCCCTCTTCCCTCTAACGTCTACCGACCAACGACCAACGCCGCGTTCAATTCCGCTTC
>DASYXP010000057.1:0-6254 GCA_035934835.1 Gemmatimonadales bacterium
AGTCCTCGTGCCCGATCACCACATTGGGGAACACCGACGGACGGTTGGGCGATCCGCTCATCGTCATCAGGTCGAAGTCCTTCGACCCGTCGAAGAGCTGGCCCAGGGCGCCCATCCGGCGCAGGAGGTACGGCCGGTCGACCATGAACTGCTGCCGCGCCTTCCGCGACGCGGCGGAGGTGTCCTGCTGCATCGCGCGGAACGCCGCCATCCGCTGCTCCCGCTCGGCGCGCTGGGCGGCGGAATCGGCGGCGGTCATCGGCGGCCCGTCGGGGTTCCAGATGTTGGCCGGCTCCGAGAGCATGACCCAGGCGCCCCGGATCTTCCCCCGGTAGGCGGCCAGGCTGTCGGCGTTGGCGGCGTTGATCTTGACCACTCGGCCGCTGCGCATCCGCCCGCCGGTGCCGGCGGTCCACGCCCAGCTGTCGCAGTTGACCTTCCGGGCAAAGGGCGCGGTGACCTTGCAGGTGGCCGGGCCGCGCCAGAACGTCCCGGCAAAGGTCCACGGCTCGAGGTGGGAGCTCAGGCCCCACGACTTGAACTGCGCCATCCCCCAGTCGTTGGCCTGCTTGACGGCCGGCGAGCCGGTGAGCCGGGGACCGATGGCGTCGCTCAGGTGCTGCAGGATGGCCATCACCTGGGAATGGTCCGTCGCCTCGGACACCACCGCGGCGACGCCAGTGGTGTCGACGGTGGGCTGCTGGGCCGCCAGGCCGGCCGGCGCCGCGGCCGCGAGGGCCGCGAGTAGAAGGTGCCGCAGATGTGTGCGCATCGTGACGTCACTTGTTGGAAGGTGGATGAATGAGGGATCTCAGCATGCCCCGGTCGACCGATCCGCTGCGTTCCACCGTGCACTACGGCGGCATCCCCTTGCCCGTTGACACAGCGCGCCGCCGTCGCCGCAGACGATCGCCTCCGGCTGACCCCGCGAGGCGGAGGGAACGACGTTCCGGACCGCGTCCACGGCGGGACATCGCCCACGCGGTCCGGACGCTCAGTCCACCCCCACCAGTCGGTGGGCGAGCCGCCGAAGTTCGTCCACCCCGGCCACCCGCGAGGTCCACGCGCGGGGCACCACGCCGTCGCCGTCCCGTGCGCCGATGAGCCCGCCCGCCACCGCAGCATTGGTGTCGGTGTCCCCGCCCGCGTTCGCGAGCCAGACCATCGCGGCTTCGTACTCCGGCTCGTGGTACGCCGCCCAGAGCGCGATCTGCATGCAGTGCACGGTGTAGCCGGCGGAGGTCCCCAGGATGGGCAGCTCATCCCGACGGAGCACCGGGACCTGCCGTGCCGCCGCCAGCACTTCCTCCGGGGCGGAATTGTTCCGGAGCGACTCGATCACGTCCCCGATGAAGTCGCGGCGTCCCGAGAGGAAGCAGGCCGCGGCCACGCTCACGGCCACCGCGCTCCACCCGCACCGGGGATCGGGATGCGTCAGGCCGGCGATATGGTAGCTCGCGGCGACCAGGTTGGCCGGTTGGCGAAAGAATCGGAGCGCCACCGGCAGGGTGCGCATCACGGCCCCGTTCCCGGCCTGCCCTCCCGAGCCGGCAGGGGGCGACCCGTGGGTGCGGAGGTGGGTCAGCGCGGTCCGGGTCCAGCGGCCGATCCCCCGGCCATCCCGTTCCATCCACGCCACCCAGCGCCCGGCGAGTCGCTCCAGGTCCGGCTCCGGCTCGGTCAGTTCACGGGCGATCTCCACCGCCATCGCGACGTCGTCGTCCCAGGGGGACTCGGGGGTGTCGCAGCGGTGGACCTCCCGCAGCCCCCCAGGGAACACCTCGGCGATCACCTCGGGGGTGTGCAGGAACTCCGTGGGCACACCCAGCGCGTTCCCGGCGGCCAGGCCGTGCATCGCGCCCCGGGCGCGCGAGCCCAGGTCCGGCTCAGGCCGCGCCACGCGCGCCCCCGGCGTACCATCCGCCGGACAGGGGACTATGTTTAGGTGCTGGCAAGGTCAATCTCCGCCCAAGCTCGAGGACAGCGCTCGTGTCCAAAGACACCCTTTCCATCACCGACAACCGCACCGGCAAGACGTACGAACTTCCGGTCTCCGACGGCACCATCAAGGCCGTGGACCTGCGACAGATCCGCACGTCGGACGACGACTTCGGGCTGATGACGTACGACCCGGCGTTCATGAACACCGCGGCGTGCCGGAGTTCGATCACCTACATCGACGGCGACAAGGGGATCCTCCGCTACCGCGGCTATCCCATCGAGCAGATCGCCGAGGAGGCGAGCTTCCTCGAGGTGGCGTACCTCCTCAACGAGGGGGAGCTGCCCAACAAGCAGCAGCTCGACGCGTGGGTCCGCGACATCACCTACCACACATACGTCCACACCAACATCATCAAGTTCCTCGAGGGCTTCCGCTACGACGCCCACCCGATGGGCGTGCTCCTCGGCGCGGTCGGGGCCCTCTCGACGTTCTATCCCGACGCGAAGCATATCGAGGACCCGAAGAATCGCTACATCCAGCGCGTCAGGCTCCTGGCCAAGATGCCCACCCTGGCGGCCTTCGCGTTCCGGCACTCCCGCGGGCTCCCCTACGAGTTCCCGCGCAACGACCTGGGGTACATCGGCAACTTCGTCAACATGACGTTCAGCATCGGCGGCCAGCACCAGCCCAACCCGGTGCTGGAGAAGGCCCTCGAGATCCTCCTGATCCTCCACGCCGACCACGAGCAGAACTGCTCCACCAGCGCGGTCCGCGCGGTCGGGTCGAGCCACGTCGACCCGTTCTCGGCGGTGGCGGCGGGGATCGCGGCGCTCTACGGCCCGCTCCACGGCGGCGCCAACGAGGCCGTGCTCCTGATGCTCGACGAGATCGCCGACAAGAAGAACATCCCCGCGTTCATCGACAAGGTGAAGTCCGGGAGCGGCCGGCTGATGGGCTTCGGCCACCGGGTGTACAAGTCCTACGATCCGCGCGCCAAGCTCATCAAGAAGGTGGCCGACGACGTCTTTGCGCAGACCGGGCTCAACCCCAAGCTCGAGATCGCCCTGGAGCTCGAGCGGATCGCGCTCGAGGACGAGTACTTCGTCTCGCGCAAGCTGTATCCGAACGTGGACTTCTACTCGGGCCTGATCTACCAGGCGATGGGCTACCCGACCGACTACTTCACCGTGCTCTTCGCGATGGGCCGGACGCCCGGCTGGCTGGCGCAGTGGGAGGAGATGCTCCTCGACAAGGAGCAGAAGATCGCCCGGCCGCGGCAGGTCTATACCGGCCCCGCCGAGCGCCCGTTCGTGCCGATGGCCAAGCGGAAGTGAGCAACGGTAAGCGGCGAGAGGCGAGCGTGGAGATGTGAGAGTCAGTAGTGTGAAGTGGTAGGGTGAGGAGACCCATCGTGGATCCCCGAGTCGCGCGACCCTCCGGACCAGTCCTGCTCCGGAGGGTCGTTCGCCTTCGGGGTGCCCGCCGGCAACCCCCTCACCTCTTACCTCTTACCTCTTACCGCTCACCGTTGTTCTCCAGCCGCACCTCGATGCTGTCCTCGAGGTAGGTGTACCCCTCCAGCCCCGCCACGTAGTCCGCGATGAACATGTTGGCCTCCGCACGCGTGATGCTCGTGGCGCGGCTCACCTTGCGCCGGAAGACCGTGAGCAGGTCGCCGGCGTGGAACTGCACGTAGTTGAGCACTTCCGTCACCGTGTCGCCCCGGACGAGGTCGGTGACCTCGTACGCCGACTCGGTGAGCCGCACGTGCACGGCGTTGGTGTCGCCGAAGAGGTTGTGCAGGTCGCCCAGGATCTCCTGGTACGCCCCCGTCAGGAAGATGCCGAGGATGTAGGGCTCGTCGTCGAGGAGCGCGTGCAGCTCGAGCGCGGGCTTCCCCTTGCGCCCGCCCGAGAACCGGTCGATGGTCCCGTCGGAATCGCAGGTGATGTCCTGCAGCGTGCCCTTCCTGACCGGCTGCTCGCCCAGGCGGTGGATCGGCATGATCGGGAAGAGCTGGTCGATCGCCCAGCTGTCGGGCAGCGACTGGAACAGCGAGAAGTTGCAGAAGTAGCGGTCGACCAGCGTGGCGTCGATGTCGCCCTGGATGTCGGTGTAGCTGGCGCGGTCGTCGCCGGTGGCCCGGGCCACGGCCTTGATGGTGCAGAGATACAGCTGCTCCGCGTCGGCCCGGTCCTGCAGCGAGAAGACGCCGCTCGCGAACAGCTCCTGCGCCCGCTCCTTGGCGAACGTGGCGTCGTGGAACGCCTCCGCCAGCCGTTCGGGCGCCGACTCCAGGCCGTCGAGGTTGTCGCGCATCTCCTTGAGGAGGGGATGCGCGTCCGGCCGGAGCGGCGGCAGCACCGCCTCCAGCTGGGACTCGACGTCGATCACGTTCACCAGCAGCAGCGAATGGTGCGCGGTGATGGCGCGCCCCGACTCCGAGATCAGGTGGGGGTGCGGCAGGCCCTTCTGGCGGCACACGGTGCCGATCGTGTACACGATGTCGTTGGCGTACTCCCGCATCGTGTAGTTCATGCTCGCCGGGCGGATCGAGCGCGAGCCGTCGTAGTCCACGCCCAGCCCGCCCCCGACGTCCACGTGGGTCACCCCGAAGCCGAGCTTGTGGATCTCGGAGTAGAAGCGCGCCACCTCCTCGAGCCCCGCCTTGATGAACCGGATGTCGGTGATCTGGCTGCCCAGGTGGAAGTGGATGAGCTTGAGCCACTCCTTCTTGTTCTCGGCCTCCAGCCGGCTCAGGAGCCGCGTCAGCTGGGCGGCGCTCAGCCCGAACTTGCTCTTCTCGCCGCCGCTCTTGGCCCACCGCCCCGCCCCCTCCGTGGCAAGCTTGATCCGCACGCCGATCCGCGGGGTCACGTCGAATTCCTCGGCCACCCGGAGCAGCGTGTCGAGTTCGTTGAGCTGCTCGACCACGATGAACACCTGGTGGCCGAGCTTCTGCCCCATCAGCGCGAGCCGCAGGAACTCCTCGTCCTTGTAGCCGTTGCACACGATGAGGTGGTCGGTGCTCTCGGAGATGCCGAGCACGGCCTGCAGCTCCGGCTTCGAGCCGCACTCGAGGCCCACGCCCAGCGGCGACCCGAACTCCACGATCTCCTGCACCACGTGGCGCTGCTGGTTGACCTTGATCGGGTAGACGGTGGTGTACGTGCCGTCGTAGCCGAACTCCTTGATGGCGTGCTGGAACTGCGTCGCCAGCGCCTCGAGGCGCGACTTGAGGATGTCGGAGAAGCGGAGCAGGAGCGGCAGCCGGATCCCCTGCGCCTCGAGGTCCATCGCCAGCTGGAAGAGGTCGAGCCCGCGCTTCTGGTTCCCGTCCGGATGCACGGTCACGTGGCCGGCGGGATTGACCCGGAAGTAGCCCAGGCCCCACCCCGGCACGTTGTACAGCTTCTCGGATTCCTTCGTGGTCCAGGCGGGCGCGGCGGCAGGCGCGGGTGCCGTGGCGACGGGCGCCGGGGCCGGCGCCGCGACGGGCGCGGGCGGGCTGGACGGCTTGGCGGTGGTGCTGATGGCGATGCTCCAGCTTGGGTGCGAGGGTTCAATAGTAGCGCCCGGCACCGGCGCCGGAAAGCGGCTCCGCCCCCCCCGGCGGGACTGGCCGGCGCCCACCCCGGCCGGGTATCCTCCGGCCATGGGATGGTCCTTCCGGATCGGCCGGCTCTGGGGCATCGAGCTCAAGGTCCACGTCACCTTCTTCCTCCTCCTCGCGTGGGCGGCGGCGGAGGGTTTCGGGACAGGGGGCGGGCCCGCGGCAGTCTCGTCGGTGCTGGTGATCCTCGCCGTCTTCGCCTGCGTCGTGCTCCACGAACTGGGCCACGCGCGGATGGCGGCACACTTCGGGGTGGCCACCTCCGACATCACCCTGCTCCCGATCGGCGGCGTGGCGCGCCTGGAGCGGATCCCGGAGGAGCCCCGGCAGGAGTTCCTGGTGGCCCTGGCCGGCCCGGCGGTCACGCTGGTCCTCGCCGGGCTCGCCTGGATCGCGATCGCGCTGGCGCGCCTCCCCGCCCCGGCCGCCGATGCGCCCCTCACCGCCGCGACGCTCCTCCAGCTCCTCTTCGAGGTCAACCTCTACCTCCTGCTCTTCAACCTGATCCCCGCCTTCCCGATGGATGGCGGACGGGTGCTCCGTTCCCTCCTCGCCCGCCGGGTCGGCTTCGTTCGCGCCACCCAGGTCGCCGCCCGGGTGGGGCGCGCCATCGCGGTCGCCTTCGCGGTGATCGGGCTCTTCGGCATCCCCGGCGTCTACCCGGTCAACCCGATCCTGGTGCTCATCGCCGCCTTCGTC
>DASYXP010000121.1:0-5355 GCA_035934835.1 Gemmatimonadales bacterium
GAAGCGAGGAGGGTCATCACGCATCGTGTCCCGAAGGTACGGGCCGGCCACGGGATGGCAAGAGACGCGCGCACCTTTTCTCCTCACCTCCTCCTCCGATACCTTTCCGCCCTTCACGTACCGCACCGACCTGAGGATCCCGCCGAACCCTCCGGAGCATCCATTGATCCGCGTCCAAGCCGCCGTCCTCTTCGCCGCGCTCGCCGCCGCCCCGCTCGCCGCCCAGGACCCGTTCACCCCGGCGGCGGCCCGGACGGCACTGTCGGCACTTGCCAACGACTCGATGGGCGGCCGGTTGGTCGGCACCCCGGGAGCGCGTGCCGCCGCCGAGTACCTGGCCGGGCGCCTGCGCGCACTCGGGCTCGCGCCCGCCGGGGACAGCGGCGGCTACCTGCAGCATATCCCGCTCGAGCGGCGCGGCATCGCGGACTCGAGCACCGTGCTGCTCGACGCCGGTGGCCGCACGGCCACGCTCGCATGGGGGCCGGGCTTTGCCGTGGAATGGGGGCGGCCTGGTGCGGTCAGCACCTATGATGCCGTCTGGGGAGACCTCTACACCAAGGCCGGCATCGACAGCACCTTCAGGGACGCCGCCGGCAAGTTCCTGGTCATCGACGTGCCCGACGGGACCGGGCTCCTGGTCCAGGGCTTTCCCGCGACGGGCCGCCCAGCCGGGATCATCGCGCTCTTTTCGACGGCGCGGTTCCGGGTGCGCGCAGCCCGGATGACCCGCCCGGCGCCGGTGACCTTTGTCGGCGCCGACCAGGGGAACCCGCCGCTGGTCATCATCGCCGATCGCGACAGCATCGCCGCCGCGCTCGGCGGCGTGACTCAGGGGCCCGCTGGCACGGCGGCGCCATTCCGCATCACTCCCCGGCTGTTCACGTCGGTCGTCCCCGTCGACGGCTGGAACGTCCTGGCGAGGCGCCCCGGCAGCGACCCGCGGGTGCGTGGCGAGTACGTGATGTACACCGCCCAGCTCGACCACGTGGGGCGGGCGGACGATCCGGCGGGTTACTGTCGCGCGGTCGGGGCCGATCTGGTGTGCAACGGCGCCGGTGCGGTGTCGGGGGCCGTCGCCACGCTCCTCGTGGCCCGGCGCGCCGCCACCGGGCCCGCCCCGCACCGCTCGATGCTCTTCGCCTGGCTGGGCGCGGAGGAACCGGGATCGCTCGGCCTCCGCTGGCTGCTCGCGCATCCGCCGGCGCCGGCCGACAGCATCGTCGCCGCGGTCGGGCTCGGGCCGGTGGGGCGCGGCGCGGCCGATTCGCTGGAGGAAGGCGGGATCCGGGAGTATGCGCCGGACCTGCTCCGGGTGGTCGACTCCGTGGCACGGGGGCAGGCGTCTCCCTTCTCCCTCGTCGGGAGATTCGAGCGGCTCGACGATCCCCAACGTCTCTATTGCCGCACCCCGGCCGCCGGCCTCGCCGTGGCCAGGATCCCGTCGATCACCTTCTCCGGCGGCCGTTACCGGGAATTCCGCCAAGCCGACGACACCGTGGCGCTGGTGGACGCGGACAAGGTCGCCCGGGTGGGACGCCTGGCGTACGGAGTGGGGATGGCCGTGGGGGATGCACTGCCGCGACCGAGCGTGGACACCGCGCTCGCGCGCACGCTCTGCCGCTAGCGGGCCAGAATCGGGATCTGGCGGCCGACGACGACCCAGAGGACCGCCGACACCATCGTGAGGCCGGCCGAGAGCGTGAGCGCGGTACCCGCCGCGTGCGTGTAGGCGGCGCCGAAGAGGAGCGCCGCCGGCAGGGCGGCGAAACCGGTCACCGCATGATACCCGCCGAATCCGCGCCCCTGCCGCCGGGGGGAGAGGCGCGCCACCAGCGTCCGTTCCGCCGATTCGGTGGCGCCCGCCGCCAGGCCCAGCGCCAGGAATGCACCCATCGACGCCAGCGGCGACGCCGCGATCGCCAGCGCATAGAGGGTGGCGGCGTAGATCGCCGCTCCCACCAGGATCCCGGTGCTCGGCCCCAGGTGGTCATTGAGCCGACCGCCCGGATACGACGCCCCGCTCCGCACCACATGGAGGCCGGCCCACGCCAGCGGGATGAGCGGCAATGCCACGCCCACCTGTTGCAGGCGGAGGAGCAGCAGCGTTTCCGGCAGCCGGGCCAGCGCAAAGACCGCCAGCGTCAGCACCGGCGCCCAGTAGGCGCGACCGGGACCCGGGGCCGCCGCGACCGGCGGAGGATCCGCCACCTTTCCCTCGCCATCTGACCCACGCAGCACCACCGCCAGCGCCACCAGCACCACGACCCCCGGCACCGCGCTCCACTCGATGACCTGCCGCACCTCGGCGTGGCGGGAAAGGAACCACCATGCCGCGACCGATCCCGCCACCGCGCCGAGGTGGTCCGCACCCCGATGGAACCCGAACGCGCGCCCGTGCAGTTCCGGGGGCGCGCTGTCGGCGATGAGGGCGTCACGCGGCGGGGTGCGGAGCCCCTTCCCTACCCGGTCAAGCGCCCGGAACCCGATGACCTGCCCGGCGGAGTTGGCCAGGGCGATGAGCGGCCGGATGAGCACCGCCGTCCCGTATCCCGCCAGGATGAGCGGCTTCCGCCAGCCGGGGCGGTCGGAGAGCCAGCCGCTGGCCCACTTGAGCACCGCCGCGGTCAGGTCGGCAGCGCCATCGAGCGCGCTCAACGTGACGGCCCCCGCCCCCAGCACCGTGGTCACGAATGCGGGGAGGAGCGGGTAGACCATCTCGCTTGCGAAGTCGTTGAACAACGACACCACCGCCAGGCCCCGCACCGTACGCGGGATCCGCTCGAACGCCCTCATTCGTCGAGGCCGAGGTCCATCCCCCAGCGCGCGAGGGAGACCGGCAGTCCGCCGTAGTCGAGGAGCGCCTGGTGGAACGCCTTGATCGGCGCGTCGACGCCGGCGCGGGCGCGCCAGGCATCGTGCAGCTGGAGGATCTCGCGGCGACCCGCGGCGGCCGCGAGTCCGTAGGTGGGCCACGCCGCCACCCGCCGCACGTCCGCCAGCGCCGCCGACTGGTCGAGCGGCAGGTGGTCCATCAGGAAGGCGATCGCCTCCGCCGGCGTCATCCCCCGGGTGTGGATCCCGACATCCACCACCACCAGCGCGGCCGCGTGCAGCAACGCGAACTGGTGGAAGAACTCCTCCTCGGCCGACTCCGCGAACCCCGCGCGGAACATCAGGTCCGTGGCATAGAGCGCCCATCCATCCACCGACACCGGCGTCGCCACCAGCCGCCGCACATCCGAGCGGAGCCCCGCCGAGTGGGCGCGGTGGAGGTGGCGCCCGGGGCAGACTTCGCGGAGCGCCACGTGCACCAGCTCTTCGCGCGCCACAGCCGGCCCCGGGGTGAGGTACACCACCGTCGGCGCCTCGTACCCCGCCACCGGCACGATCGGGCGCAGGAACTCCGGCGTGTCGAGGAGCCGCACGTCGCCGGCGGGGGCCACGAGGAGGCCGCGGTCGTCGACGAACTTCCGGGCCCGCGCCACCGCGCGCAGGAACACCAGCTGCGCGTCGCGGGCGGCGGGGCGTTCCCGCCGGAGCCGCGCCGCGAGGGCCCGCGGATCGGCGCCGCGCTCCACCCGTTCGGCGGCCTGGGCCACCTGGGCGGCCTGCTCCTCCAGCGAGCGCTGGCCCCAGCGCCAGAGCTCGGGCGCGCTGGCGTGGAGCGCGTGCTCGAAGTGGAGCCGGTGGTCGAACTCGTCCTCACCCACCGCAAGCGCCGCGGGGTCGGCGGACGGCGCCGTCCCGGACGTCAGCTGCCCGGCGAAGGCGCGCACCGCGCCCTCGGCGAGCGCCGCGGCCGCCCCGAGCTGGTCGCTGATCTCCGGCAGCCAGCCGGCCGCCACCCGCGCCAGTCGGGCCGGCAGGAGCGCCACCGACGGCGCCAGCGCCACCGCCTCGTCGACGAAGAGCACCGCCGGCGCCTTGAGGGTCAGGGCGGCGGCGGACAGGACCGCGGGCGCCCCCTGCAGCCGGGCGAGCGCCGCCTGCGCCCGCGCCTCGGGCACCCGGCCCGGGTGCGCCAGCAACGACTGCCACGCCTGCGCCACCGAGCTGAGCCACGCCGCGGGGTTGTGGCGGTGCGGCACCTCGGACTCGAAGCGGAAGATCGTGGTGCGGAGGTCGTCGAGGAGCCCGGTGCGGTCGAGTTCCTCCGCGTCGTCGTCGAGCGGGAGGTCCTCCACTGCGCCGGCCAGCGAACGGAGCGTGGCGAGCTGGAGCCGGACCGACTCTGCGTCGAGCATCGGCAGCATCGGGTCGGAGGCCTCGTTCCCCGCGCGCGTCCCCTGCGCAGGGTCGAAGGTCCAGCGCACGTCCAGATATGAGCGGCAGAGCCCGCCGAGCCCGGACATCAGCGCCGTCCCCCGCGAGGGCGCACGGTCAGCGCCGCCCGTACCGGTCCGTCACGCGCACCAGGTCGTCGAGCTCGGGCGTCGATGCCTCGAGGATGTCGCAGTCCGTGACCGCCTCGACCTGGTGGACCAGGGGCGGCGGGATGTGGAGCGACGTCCCGGCCGCGACCCGGCGCTCGGAGAGCTGCCCTTCGCTCCCGGAGCGGAAGATCATCTCCCCGGACAGGAGGTGCATCGTCTCGTCCTTCCGGTGGTGGTACTGCACGCTCAGCGCGTGCCCCGCCTTCACGTGCAGGATCTTTCCCACGTAGCGGTCGGTCCGCGCCCAGATGAGTTCGTAACCCCACGGCTTCTCGACCTTGTACGGCAGGTCCATCACGCCTCCAGCGAACGAATGGTGAAAGACGACGGCGCCGTCACGCACGCCCGAACACATACCCCGCACCCGACGCACCCCTCGGCCTTGAGCACCGGGTGCCCGTCGGCGTCCATCGCGAGCGCGGAACTCCCCACCGGGCAGGCCTGGGCGCAGACGCCGCAGGAGGAGCCGTGAAAGGTGATGCAGCGCTCGGGCACCAGCTCGACGTGGTTGAGCCGGTACCCGGTCCACTTCCCGGCCGGCACCACCAGCGCGCCGGTGGGGCACGCGGCGGCGCACGGCATGTCGGGGCAGGCCACGCACGACTGGAGGAGCGGGTCGATGAACGGCGTCCCCGCGGCGAGCCCCGCGGCGGTCTCGGCGCGGCGGATCGCCTTCGGGGGACAGACGTCCGCGCATGCGTTGCACCGGGTGCACGCTGCGAGGAACCCGACCTCCGGCAACGCTCCCGGCGGCCGCGAGAAGCGCCGCTGGACCACCCGGTCCTCGGTGCGCTTCACCAGCGCGTCGAGGTACTTGCCCACGACGCCGCGCAGGAAATCGCGGCGCTCGCCGCCCGGGGGGGTGAACATGGGGGGAAGATAGAAGGAAAGCCGGGGAAGGCGCAGGAAAGCGGGGGAA
>DASYXP010000123.1:0-4270 GCA_035934835.1 Gemmatimonadales bacterium
ATCGCGCGGCTCTTTCCCCAGGCCACCCGACCAGCCCACGCACCTTTCCTGCATCGCTGACGGTCGCATCAAGGCCGTGACCGCGGGTCCGGGTGCACGCTCGGGCCCGCAGTCGTATGTGGCCGTCGCGCGCTAAGAAGACACTAGTTGCGGCTGTCCGCCGTTGCGCCTCGCAAGGTGCTCTTGCAGATTAAGGCACCCAGAGAGCGCCGATCTCGGGCGCCGCCCTTCATTAGAACAAGTGGAAAATGGCTGAATCCAGGGAGACCGAGGCCGGGGCGGCGCGCCGGATGCGCCCGTTCGCCGTGCTGTGGGAGCCGCCCACCGGTGTGCTGCTCGACGTGAGCGCCGGCGGGGAGGTGCTCACGGCCCGGATCCGCCTGGCGATGATCGCGCTGCTGTTCATCATCCCGGTGCTCGGGATGATCGGGGGCGATCCCTGGTCGGACACGGTGGTCGGGTTCACCATCGCCGCGGTGGCCGCGGCGATCGGCCTGCTCCTGCTCTGGGGGGTGAGCCGCGAGGTGAAGCGGCGGTGGATCCCGTTCGCCACCAGCGCCATCGACGTCAGCATCGTGAGCGCCGCGCTCCTCTACTTCGCCATCTCGGGCCAGCCGGCGGTGGCGGTCAACAGCAAGATCCTCTACGAGGTGTACTTCCTCGCGATCGCGATGACCTGCCTGCGATACGACATGCGCGTCACGGCGATGGCGGGCGGGCTGGCGATGGTCGAGTACGTGCTGGTGGTCTGGTGGACCGGCGCCCACTTCGACCTGCACGGGCCGCTGGTGACCCACGCGGTGTACGGCACCTTCTCCTGGTATACCCAGGTCAGCCGGGAGATCCTCCTCTTCATCGCCACGATGCTGGGCGTCGCCAACGTGGGCCGCGCCCGCAAGCTGCACGAGCTCTCCACCAGCGACTCGCTGACCGGCCTCCACAACCGCGGCTACTTCGACGAGCGCTTCCGCGAGGAGGTGTTCCGCGCCAAGCGCCACCACCGGGTGCTCTCAGTGGCGATGCTCGACGTCGACCGGTTCAAGGGGTTCAACGACACCTGGGGCCACAGCGCCGGGGACATCGCCCTCAAGGCGGTGGCCGGCGCCATCCGGAAGGCCCTGCGGCAGACCGACGTCGTGGCGCGCTACGGCGGCGAGGAGATCGTGCTCATCCTTCCCGAGACGCCGCCCGAGTCGGCGGTCCGGAAGCTGGAGCACATCCGCCGCCTCGTGGCCGACATGCCGGTGCCGCTGGCCCGCCGGACGCTGCCCGCCGGCACCATCACCATCAGCGCCGGGATCGCGAGCGCACCTGAGGACGGCGATAACGTCGACCAGCTGCTGGGGCGCGCAGACACGCGGCTTTTCGCGGCGAAGCAGATGGGGCGGGACCGCGTGGTGGGCCCCGACCAGCACAGCGGCCTGCGGCCGAGCAGCGCAGAGTTCCGCGCCATCGTGGACCCGGGTCCCGCGGCCTGACGCGGGGCGGTTGGAGTGGTCCGATGCGGGGGCGCCGGGGTGGCGCCCCCTATTCGTTCGCGGGGGCGGCGGCGCGCGCCTGGCCGGTCGCGACGTCCACCCGGAGGAGGAGCGCCGCCCCGATTACAAAGAAGAGGATGATGCTCAGGATGGCGCTCCGGCTCGATCCGGTGAGCCAGATGGCGGCGGCGAAGAAGAGCGGCCCGAAGATCCCCGCCACCTTCTCGAACACGCTGAAGAGCCCGAAGAACTCCCCCGAACGCGCCGGCGGGATCAGCGTCGCGAAGAGCGAGCGTGAGAGCGCCTGGGTCCCGCCCTGCACGGTGCCCACCAGGATGGCCAGCACCAGGAAGTCGGTGCCGGTCCGCATGAAGTATCCCAGCACTGCGATGACCCCGTAGACGCCAAGCCCGAGGAAGATGGCGCGCTTGGAGCCGATCCGCCCCGCCAGGGACCCGAAGAGGAACGCGCAGGGGACGCCGACGAACTGCACCAGCAGGATCGACCCGATGAGGGCGCTCGACCCGATGCCGATCTCGGTGCCGTACGCCGTGGCCATCTTGATGATGGTCTGGATGCCGTCGTTGTAGACCAGGAATGCCGCGAGCAGGAGGCCGGCCTGAGGATAGCTCCGGAGGAGCCGCGCGGTATGCGCCAGCTGGCGGAGCGCCGAGCGCACCGGCTCCCGCCGGGACGCCTCGGGGGCCGTGATGGGGGGCTCCGGCATCCCGCGGAGCGACACGACCGAGAACGAGAGCCACCAGACCGCCACGGACACGAACGCGAGCCGGGTGGGGAGCGTCGCCTGGCTCGGCGTGAGCCCGGGCCCGCTCGGCAGGCCAAAGAACGCCGGCCGGAGGATCCACGCCAGGTTGAGCGCCAGGAGGATCCCGCCGCCGAAGTAACCCAGCGCGTAACCCGCCGTCGACACCCGGTCGATCTCGTCGGGGCGGGCCAGGTGCGGAAGGAGCGCCTCGTAGAACACGAAACTCGCCGTCCCGCCCACGAGCACGATGCCCAAGAGCCACGAGGCGAGCGTCAGGTCGCCGCGCTCGATCCACCACATCCCGGCGCACGCAGCGACGCCGACCACCATGCACGCGGCCAGCCCCCGCTTCTTGATGGGGGCCTGGTCGGCCAGGGCGCCGAGCATCGGGGAGATGGCCGCCGCCACGGCGAGCGCGGCGCTGCTCACCCAGGCGAGCCGGGCGGTGGCCGCCGGCCCCGGCGTGAGGGCCGCGGCGACCTTGACGAAGTAGATGGGGAAGACCGCGGTGGTGATCGTGGTGATCATCGCCGCGAACCCCCAGTCGTAGAGCGCCCACGCGCGGAGCTCCGGCCGGTGCAGGCCGAGCGCCGCGAGCCAGCGCCGGCCGCGCTCGGCGCTCACCCGGTGGCCGGCGCCGGCCGCCGCAACGACAGGACCACGGCGCCGCCCAGCACGCCGACGATGACGCCGAGCGAGAGCCCGATCGGCACGTGCACGAAGGGCGAGGCCGCCATCTTGATCCCCACGAAGACGAGGACGACCGCCACGCCGGTCTTGAGGTAGCGGAACTTCTCGAGCAGCCCCGCCACCAGGAAGAAGAGCGCCCGGAGCCCGAGGATCGCGAAGACATTCGAGCTGTAGACGATGAACGGGTCGCGCGTCACCGCGAAGACGGCCGGGATGCTGTCGATCGCGAAGACGAGGTCGGTCCACTCGACGGTGAGGAGCACGAGCACGAGCGGCGTCACCCGCCAGCCGCGGAGGCCGCGCACCACGAACCGGTCGCCCTCGAAGGAATCGCCCACCGGCAGGAGGCGCCGGGCCAGCCGGACGACCGGGTTCCGCTCCGGCTCGACGCGCTCCTCCGAGCGGGTGAGCATTTTCCAGCCGGTGAACACCAGGATGGCGCCGAACACCCAGGTGATCCACGAGAATTCCTGCAGCAGCAGCGCGCCGCCCAGGATCATCAGCGCCCGGAGGATGAGGGCGCCGAGGATCCCCCACTTGAGCACCTTCGGCTGGAGCGCGGCGGGGACGGCAAAGTACTGGAAGACCAGGATGAACACGAACAGGTTGTCGACGCTGAGGCTCAGCTCGATCAGGTACCCGGTGTAGTACTCGAGCATCGCCCGCGGTCCCTCGCGCCCGAGCAGGAAGAGCCCGAAGAGGAGCGCCAGCGCCACCAGCGCGCCGAACCAGCGTGCCGCCTCGGCCAGCGTCAGCACGTGGCTCTTCCGGTTGACCACGAAGAGATCGAGGACCAGGAGCACCGCCACCACGAGCGTGAAGCCGCCCCAGACGATGGGCGGGTGGTGTCCGAGGTCGATGGGCATGCGGAAAGGTAGAGCGGGGAGGAAGGGGGGAGAAGCCGACCGCGCGCGCTAGAAGCCGGGCTCCCCCTGGTGCTCGGCCTCATCCAGGAGCAGGGCGGGGAGCCGGGCGCCGGCCGGCGTCTCGTGCTGGCCTTCCGGCACGATGAGCAAGGCGTTGGCGGCGGCCATCGAGGTGAGGATCCCCGAGCCCTGGGGGCCGGTCAGGCGCGCCTCCCGTCCCTCGCCATCGCCGGACACCACCACCCGCAGGAAGTGCTGCAGCGCCGGCCGGAGCGAGATGGCGGCGGCGATCCGCACCGACCGGCAGCGGCGGAAGGGCTCCGCGTGGCCCGCCAGCTTCCGGATGGCCGGCCGGACGAAGAGCTCACAGGTGACCATCGCGCTTACCGGGTTGCCGGGCAGCCCGACCCACGGGACCCCGCCGATGCTTCCGGCCGCCACCGGCCCCCCAGGACGGATCCGCACTCGCC
>DASYXP010000155.1:0-3813 GCA_035934835.1 Gemmatimonadales bacterium
CAGGCCGATCTCGAGGATGTCGCCCGGGAACGGGCCGACCTTGCTCTGCCCCCGGTAGATCACGTAGGTCGAGATCAGGGAGGCGAAGAAGAGGCACTCCGACCCGATGAAGATCCAGATCGCCAGCTTGCGGCTGTCGAGGCCGGTCGAGGTCGGGGGGTGCATCGCGTGCGCGTCGTGGTTCACGTCAATCTCCGAAAGGTCACTCGACCGGTTCGAACGCCCAGTTGAACACCGACACGAGGAGCAGCGCCGCCCCGGCCAGGATGATCGGGAGCTTCACGCCCACCAGGAAGCCCACGAAGAAGATCAGGATGCCCCACGCGGCCAGGAACGGCCAGTAGCTCGGCGGCGGCATGTGGATCCCCGCGCCCGACCCGCGGGCCGGCTCGGGGAGCTTGCCGCCGGCCTTCCGCTTGGCGGCCCAGAGCGCATCGCGCGCATCGACCACCGGGATCTGGTCGAAGTTGTGCGGCTGCGGCGGCGAGGGGATGGACCACTCGAGCGTGGCGCCGTCCCACGGGTCGGCCGGCACCGGCGTGGCCGGGCGGGTGCGCCAGGTCTTGAGGATGTTGATCACGAACACCAGGAACGAGAGGCCCAGGATCAGCGACCCGGCGGTGGCGACCCCGTTCCAGAAGGAGAACCCGAGCCCCGCCGGGTAGGTGTAGACGCGGCGCGGCATCCCGTTGAGGCCGAGGAAGTGCATCGGGAAGAACGTGAGGTTGAACCCGATGAGCATCAGCCAGAAGTGCACCTTGCCCAGGCGCTCGTCCAGCATCCGGCCGAACATCTTGGGGAACCAGTAGTAGGCGCCGGCCACCAGCGCGAAGATCGACCCGCCGAAGAGCACGTAGTGGAAGTGCGCCACGACGAAGTACGTGTCGGTCTGCTGCAGGTCGGCCGGGGCCACGGCGTGCATCACGCCCGAGAGGCCGCCGATGATGAACATCGCGATGAAGCCGAGCGCGAACATCATCGGCACCCGGTAGCGGATGCTCCCCTGCCAGATGGTGCCGATCCAGTTGAAGATCTTGACGCCCGTGGGGATGGCGATGAGCATCGTCGTGAGCGAGAACACCGTGTCCGCGATCGGTCCCATCCCGACGGCGAACATGTGGTGGCTCCACACCCCGAAGCCCAGGAACGCGATGAACACCCCGGAGAACACCATCGCGGTGTAGCCGAAGATCGGCTTCCGCGCGAAGACCGGGAGCACCTCGGACACGATCCCGAACGCCGGCAGGATCAGGATGTACACCTCGGGGTGCCCGAAGATCCAGAACAGGTGCTGCCAGAGGATCGGGTCGCCGCCGCCCGTGGGCACGTAGAAGCTGGTGCCGAAGAACCGGTCCATCATCAGCAGGATGAGCGCCACGGTGATGACCGGGAAGGCCAGCAGCAGCAGCACCTGGGTGATCAGGCTCATCCAGGTGAACATCGGCATCCGGAGGAGCTTCATCCCCGGCGCCCGCAGGTTGATGATCGTGGTGGCGAAGTTGACCGCCGCCGCCAGCGAGGCGATGCCCAGGATCTGCAGGCCCATCAGCCAGAAGTCGATGTTGAGTCCCGGCGAGTACTGCCGGCTGGTCAGGTTGGCGTAGCCGAACCAGCCGCCGTTGGGCGCGGCGTGGAAGAAGAAGCTCGAGTTGATGAACAGCCCGCCCAGCAGGAACACCCAGTAGCTGAAGGCATTCAGGCGGGGGAACGCCACGTCCCGCGCGCCGATCTGGAGCGGGATCATGAAGTTGAAGAACATCGCCGAGAGCGGCATCACCCCCAGGAAGATCATGGTGGTGCCGTGCATCGTGAAGATCTGGTTGTACACGTCCGGCGAGAGGAACGTGTTGTCCGGCCGTCCCAGCTGCCAGCGCAGGAGCAGCGCCTCGATCCCGCCAAGCAGGAAGAAGAGGAACGCGGTGGCGCCGTAGAGGATGCCGATCCGCTTGTGGTCGACCGTGGTGATCCAGCTCCACAGCCCCGTCGCCTCGTGGGAGGCGCCGTGGGCGTGGTCGTGGGGCAGGGCTGCAGTGGCCATCGTGTCTGTCAGGCTCTCGTGATGGTCGGCGCGGTCAGCGATGCGCGCGGACGTAGTGGACCAGCGCGGCGATCTCGGGTTCGGTGAGCGCGCGGGGCAGCTTCATCAGCGCGCCCGGCTTCTGCGCCTGGGGGTTCCGGAGCCAGAGCGACATCGTCGAGTCGGAGTTGACGAACCGCCCCGCCACGATGGTGCCGCGGCTCCCCACGTGCGACAGGTTGGGCCCCATCATCGTCATCATGTGCTCGGTGGGCTGGCCCGCCATCGCGTGGCAGCCGATGCATCCGGCGGTGATGAAGAGCCCCTTGCCCACCTTGAAGAGCGAGTCGGTGGTGTCGCCGGCGAAGGGCGCGAGCTGCGCCGCCTCCCACTTGGCGAACGTGGCCGAGTCGTCGACCACGATCCGGAAGCCCATCCGCCCGTGCTCCTCGCCGCAGAACTCGGCGCACTGCGACGGGTAGACGCCGACGGTGTCGGCCTTGAACCAGAAGTGGTTGATGTGGCCCGGGATCATGTCGCGCTTCCCGGCGAACTGCGGCACCCAGAAGCTGTGGATCACGTCGACCGTGGTGAGCCGGAGGTCCACCGTCCGCCCCAGCGGCACGTGCATCTCGTCCGCCGTGACGACGGTGTCCTTCCCCATCGGATAGCGGAACTCGAACCACCACTGGTGGCCGATCGCGTCGACCTGCACCGAGTTGCCGCCGGGGAGCTCCGAGGTCCGGAAGATGGTCCGGACCGTCGGCACGGCGATGAAGGCCAGGATCGCGGCCGGGATGATGGTCCAGACGATCTCGAGGACCGTGTTGCCGTGGGTCTGCGGCGGCTCGGGGGCACCCGGCTTCTCCCGGAACCTGATCATCGCCACCACCAGCGCGCCCTCCACCAGGACGAAGACCCCGATGGCCCACCAGACGGTGGTGCGCATCAGGTGGTCCACCATCCGGGCAAAGTCGCCCTTGGGCAGCAGCGTGGTCTGGGGATAGTGCTCGGCGCAGCCGGCGGCCGCGAGGAGGAGCAGGGGCGCCAGCCAACGTGACCAGCGGCCGGAACGGGACGACGATTCGGCGGAACGGGGCATCAAGCGGGCATCCTTGGGCGACAACGGGCCAGGGACGGCAAAATTCCGGAGGCAGAATAGCCCCGGAACCGGAGAACGTCAAGGAATTCGTGGTGCTTGTGAAGGTCTCGGGGGGCGGGTGGCGAGGAACGGGTGGGGGGGCGGGTGCCGGGTAGCGGGAAGCCGACCGGGAACCTTTCATTCCTCGGGACCCGTTCCCCACTCGCAACTCACCACCCGCCACGCGCGACCCGAGACATCCATGACCCCCACCGAACGTCAGGCCCTCATCCGCCAGTACGCTGAAGGTCCCGCGAAGCTCAAGGCCGCCCTGGCCCAGGTGCCCGCCGAGGCGCTCCAGTGGCGCCCAGGGCCCGGGAAATGGTCGGTCCACGAGATCATCGTCCACTGCGCCGACAGCGAGACCCAGGCGCACGGCCGGATCCGGGCCATCCTGGCCGACGAGGAGCCGGTCATCCACGCCTACGACCAGGACCGCTGGGCCATCGAGCTCAACTACCACCGCCATCCGCTCGCGCCGGCGCTGGCCACGGTCGACGCGGTGCGCGCCAACACGGTGCCGCTCCTCGAGTCGCTCACCGAGGCACAATGGGCTCGCATCGGACGGCACACGGTATCGGGACCGATGTCGGCCGAGAAGTGGCTCACGATCTACGCCAGGCATCTGGGTCCGGAGCGGCACGAGGGGCAGATC
>DASYXP010000163.1:0-14300 GCA_035934835.1 Gemmatimonadales bacterium
TCCTCGCGCACCAGCGCGTCCAACAGCATGAGTTCGGCCAACTCCAGGAAGTCCGCGACCCGGTTGGCCTTCTCCAGTTCCTGGTTCAGTTCCGCGCCGCTGCCCGGCACCAGCACCCGCCGCCAGAACTCGTCGCGCAGCGACGGGACGCGCAGCAGCGCCTTGCGCAGCCCGGCCTCGGTGCGGGCCATGCCGCAGTCGTCCCACATCACCTTGCCCAGCTCCTTGTGGAAGCTGTCGGCGGAGCGCTTGCCCTTGATGCCGAGGAGGCGCTCGGTCCGCGCGGCGACCTCCGCCAGCGACGCGTGGAAGGCGGGATGGTCCGTGGTGACGGCGGGAAGCTTGGCGGTCGCGACATAGTTTCCGATCGTGACCGGGAGCACGAAGTACCCGTCGGCGAGCCCCTGCATCAGCGCGCTCGCGCCGAGTCGGTTGGCGCCGTGGTCGGAGAAGTTGGCCTCGCCGATCACGTGGAGCCCCGGGATGGTGCTCATCAGGTCGTAGTCCACCCAGAGCCCGCCCATCGTGTAGTGGATGGCGGGATAGATGCGCATCGGGACCTGGTACGGGTCCTCGTCGGTGATCCGCTGGTACATCTCGAACAGGTTGCCGTACCGTTCCTCGATCCGGTGGCGACCGAGCCGCCGGATGGCGTCCGCAAAGTCGAGGTACACGCCGTAGCCGCCCGATCCGACGCCGTAGCCCGCGTCGCAGCGCTCCTTGGCGGCGCGGGACGCAACGTCGCGCGGCACCAGGTTCCCGAAGCTCGGGTAGCGGCGTTCGAGGTAATAGTCGCGCTCGCCCTCGGGGATCTGGGCCGGCGGGCGCGTGTCGCCCTTCTGCTTCGGCACCCAGACCCGGCCGTCGTTCCGGAGCGACTCGCTCATCAGCGTGAGCTTTGACTGGTAGTGCCCGCTCACCGGGATGCAGGTCGGGTGGATCTGGGTGAAGCACGGGTTGGCGAATGCGGCGCCACGCTTGTACGCGCGCCAGATGGCGGTGGCGTTCGAGCCCTTCGCGTTGGTGGAGAGGTAGAACACGTTGCCATAGCCGCCGGTGCCGAGCACCACGGCGTCGGCCGCGTGGGCCTCCACCTTCCCGGTCACGAGGTCGCGCGTCACGATCCCGCGTGCCTGGCCGTCGATGACCACGAGGTCGAGCATCTCGGTGCGGGGATGCATCTCGACGCCGCCCGCGGCGATCTCCTTCTCCAGCGCCTGGTAGGCGCCGAGGAGGAGCTGCTGGCCGGTCTGGCCCCGGGCGTAGAAGGTCCGGCTCACCTGTGCGCCGCCGAAGGAGCGGTTGTCGAGCAGGCCGCCGTACTCCCGCGCGAAGGGCACCCCCTGCGCCACCGCCTGGTCGATGATGTTGACGCTGATCTGGGCCAGCCGGTAGACGTTGGCCTCGCGGGCGCGGAAGTCGCCGCCCTTGACGGTGTCGTAGAAGAGCCGCCAGATGGAGTCGCCGTCGTTCTGGTAGTTCTTGGCGGCGTTGATCCCGCCCTGCGCGGCGATCGAGTGCGCCCGGCGCGGCGTGTCCTGGAAACAGAAGCACTTGACCTTGTACCCCAGCTCGCTCAAGCTCGCCGCCGCCGACCCGCCGGCCAGGCCGGTGCCGACCACGATGATGGTGTGCTTCCGCTTGTTGGCGGGGTTGACCAGCTTCACCTCGAAGCGGTGCTGGTCCCACTTCTGCTCGATGGGCCCCGCGGGGACCCGGGCGTTCAGTTCCATCTCAGCGCACCCAGCCGAAGAAGATCGAGAGCGGCACCAGGGCGAACCCCAGCGCCACGACGATGGCCACCAGCGCCGCCACGTCGCGATGGAGCGGCTTGGGCCCCGGCTTGGCCACGCCCAGCGTGCGCCACGAGCTCCACGCGCCGTGGAAGAGGTGCAGACCCAGCGCCGCCATTGCCAGCACGTAGAAGACGGTCACCCACCAGACCTTGAAGTTCGCGGTCAGGTTGCCGTAGACGTCGCCGGGGACGAAGGCGCCGCCCGGATGGATGTCGCCGGTGGTGATGTTGAGGATGTGGAACGGGATGAACACGAGGAGCAGCACCCCGCCCCACCGCATCGTTCGCGCGGCCCAGGTGGAGACCTGCGGCTCCCGCTTCTGGTACTCGACCGGCCGCGCCTCGGCGTTGCGGACGGTGAGCTTGTAGGCCATCAGGATGTGGACCACCACCGCCGCGAGCAACACGAAGCGCGCCAGCCAGAGCACCTCGCCCAGCGGGCCGTGCAGCAGGTGGCTGTAGGCGTTGAGCTTCTCCCGGCCCCCGAACGCCGGGAAGACCTGCAGGTTCCCCGCCATGTGGGCGATCACGAACCCCACGCCGATGAGCCCGGAGAGGGCCATCAGCACCTTCTGCCCGATGGTGGAACGCCAGAGGCGGGTGAGCGGGTTCATATGCGTTGAAGGTCGTGGGTCGTGGGTCGTGAGACGTGAGTCAAGGGCTATGGGCCAGGATCTCTAAATTCCAGGTTCTCTCAGGTGTCGGCGGTGGGCCCAGGAGTGCCGGACCGAGGTCCAGGCCTCATGACCCACGACCCGCGACTCACGACCCCTTCCGCTCACACGATCGCCATCACGTCGGTCACGGCCTTGGCCGAGGCGTGGAGTGCGGTGCGCTCCTCGGCGGTGAGCGCCACCTCGAGCACCGACTCCAGGCCCCGGGCGCCGAGCTTGCACGGCACGCCGCAGAAGACGTCCTTGAGCCCGTACTCGCCGGTGAGCCAGGCGGAGCACGGCAGGATCCGCTTCTTGTCGAGCGCGATGGCCTCGACCATCTGCACCGCCGCCGCGCTCGGCGCGTAGTAGGCCGAGCCGGTCTTGAGGAACGCGACGATCTCGGCCCCGCCGTTGCGGGCGCGGGCCACGATGGCGTCGAGCTTGTCCTTGCCGAGCAGCTGGGTGATCGGGATGCCGGAGACGGTCGTGTAGGAGATCAGCGGGACCATCGTGTCGCCGTGGCCGCCCAGGACCATGGCCTGGATGTCCTCGACACTCACGTCGAGCGCCTCGGCCAGGAACGAGCGGTACCGCGCGGTGTCGAGCACGCCGGCCATGCCGATCACGCGCTCGCGCGGGAAGCCGGTCTCCCGCATCGTGACGTAGCACATCACGTCGAGCGGGTTCGACACCACGATCACGATGCCCTTCGGGGAGACCTTCTTGATGTTCTCCGCCACCGACTTGACGATGCCGGCGTTGGTCTTGACCAGGTCGTCGCGGCTCATCCCCGGCTTCCGGGCGATCCCGGCGGTCACGACGAACACGTCGCTCCCGGCGGCCGCTTCGTAGCTCGTGGTGCCGACCACCCGGGAGTCGAATCCCTCGATCGGCGCCGACTCCCACTGGTCGAGCCCCTTCCCCTGCGGGACGCCGTCGACCACGTCGAGCAGGACGACGGTGCGGGCCAGGCTCTTCTCGGCGAGGCGCTGGGCCGCGGTGGCCCCCACGTTGCCTGCGCCGACGACGGTGACTTTCTGCAGCATAGGGCGGTCTGGAGTTCGGGTCCTTGGGGTAGTGGAGCGCCCGGTCCCGCGATGGGCCGAGCAACCCAATGTACCGACTCCCCCGGCGAGATTGCAGGGGCGGCAGACCTGCAACACCGACCCGTCGACTCCCGTACTTGTAGCGACCTTCTTCCAGGAACAACGTGACCCGATCCCTCTGTCTCATCGCCCTGCTGCTGGCCGCCGGCGCGCCGCTCCAGGCCCAGGACAACTACGAGATCCAGGTGTACGGATCGGAGACCGTCGCCCCCGCGGTCACGATGCTGGAGCTCCACTCCAACTTCACCTTCGACGGCGGGACCACCGTGGTCGACGGCGTGCGCCCCACGGACCACGCCCTCCACGAGACAGTCGAGGTGACCCACGGGTTCAACGACTGGTTCGAGGTCGGGTTCTACTTCTTCACCACCGCGCAGGAGGGGGGCTGGCACTACGTGGGGAGCCACATCCGGCCCCGCGTCCGGGTGCCGCCAAGCTGGGGATGGCCGGTCGGCGCCAGCATCTCCCAGGAGATCGGCTGCCAGGACCGCTCCTACGCGACCGAGAACTGCAACTACGAGTTCCGGCCGATCGTCGACAAGCAGATGGGACGGTTCTACTGGGCGGTGAACCCGAGCTTCGAGCTGGCGCTCACCGGTCCTGACCGGTCGATCGGATTCGCGCCGAGCGCCAAGGTGAGCTTCGACTTCTCGCGGGTCGTCACGGGGGGATTCGAGTATTACGGCGGCTGGGGCCCGGTCGCGGGACTCCTTCCTGGCGATGCCCGCGAGGAAGGGCTCTACCCCACGCTCGACCTCAACCTCTCGCCGGAGTGGGAAGTGAACGCCGGCGTCGGCATCGGCCTGACGCCGGCCACTGACCGCCTCCTCGCCAAGCTCATCCTCGGGCGGCGCCTCGGTCGCTAGGCCTTACGGCTCCTCCCCCGTCCGCCGCGGCGCGTCCGCCCACGCTTGGGCGCCGCCGCGTGCGCGTCGGATCCCGTCCCGCCAACCGCGCCGTCCATCCCGCCCTCCGGCACTTCGCTCCCCCGACCCACCTGCCGCAGCGCTTCGTAGAGCACGATCCCCGCGGCGGTCGCCAGGTTGAGCGACCGGACATCGCCCGGCATCGGGATCTGGAAGCACTGCTCCGGGTGCTTCTCGATGATCCGTGCCGGGAGTCCGGTGTCCTCCCGCCCGAAGACGAGGACGCTGTTCTTCTGGTACGGCGCTTCGAGGTAGCTCCGACTGGCGTGCGCGGAGAAGTAGAGGCACCGCTCGCGGGAGATGGCCTTCCGGAACTCGAACCAGTCCGGGTGCCGCCAGAGGTCGACCTGGTCCCAATAATCGAGGCCGGCGCGCTTCAGGTGCTTGTCATCGACTGAGAAGCCGAGCGGCTCGACCAGGTGGAGCGCCGTGTCGGTGGCGGCGCAGAGCCGGGCGATGTTGCCGGTGTTGGGCGGGATCTGGGGTTCGAGCAGGGCGATGTGGAGCATGCTGAGACCGGTAAGCGGTGAGTGGTGAGTGGTGAGCTGTGAGCGGTAAACAGTGAACGGTGAATAGTGAACGGTGAAAGGGCGGGCACCGGAGGGTCGGCGGGCCCGGACGTAAGCTAGCGCCGCTCACCCGCCGCGCGTGTGCATCTCCCGATGCGGGTCGGTGCGAAGTCCCGCCAGCGGCACCAGCACCCCACGGTCCGGCGCGTGGAGCCGATCCTCCGCCCCTCGGTCCTGGCGCGCCTCCCATTGGCTCGCGACCAGCGCGGCCAGGTCGGCATCGGAAGCCCCATCGCGGATCGGCCCGCGAAGGTCGACGCCGTCGCGCGCGTAGAGGCAGGTCAGGAACACGCCGTCCGCGGTCAGTCGCCCGCGGTCGCAGTCGGCACAGAACGGCGCCGTGGTGCTCGCCACGATGCCGAAGGTGGTCCCGTCGCCCAAACGATAGCGCTCCGCCGGCGCGCTCCCCCGCCCCGCGACCGGCTCCGCCCCGCCCAGGCGCGACACGATCTCGCGGGCCGAGACCACGTCCTCCATCCGCCACCGGGTGGCCCCGCCCACGTCCATGTACTCGATGAACCGCACCTCGGCGCCGACCTCGTTCCCGAAGGCGATCAGGTCGCCCAGCTCGTCGTCGTTGAACCCGCGGATCACTACCGCGTTCAGCTTGACGCCGAATCCGGCGGCGGCCGCGGCCCGGATGCCCTCAAGGATGTCGGCGTGGCGGGTGGTGCGGGAGAACTCCCGTGCCCGGTCCGGTCGCAGCGTATCAAGGCTGATCGTGATCCGTTCAAGACCCGCGACCTTGAGACTCGCGACCGCTTCCTTGAGCAGCAGCCCGTTGGTCGTGAGGGCCAGGTCCTTCGGCCGCGCCTCCGAGCGCAGCAGCCGGACCAGCGTCGGAAGGTCCCGGCGCATCAGCGGCTCCCCGCCGGTCAGCCGGAGCCGCTCGACGCCGAGCGAGGCGAACACCGTCGCCAGCCGGGTGAGTTCCTCGAACGAGAGGATCGACTCCCGCGGGAGCCACACGTACTCGTCCTCCGGCATGCAGTACCGGCAACGGAGGTTGCACCGGTCGGTGACCGAGATCCGGAGCGAGCGAAGGGGGCGGCCCAGGCGGTCGGACGGGCGGACGGACGGATGGGCGGATGGCTCGGCGCCGAGCGGCAGCGGATCAGGCATCGGGAGCCTTGGCGGGGACCGTCCCCCCCACCGCGGTCGGGTCGACCCAGGCCACCGAGCCGTCGGCGTAGTACTCCTTCTTCCAGATCGGCACCCGACGCTTGACCTCGTCGATGACGAAGCGACAGGCCTCGAACGCCACGTCGCGATGCGCGGCCGCGACGACGATGGCCACGGCAGCATCCCCGATGGCCAGCTGGCCGACCCGGTGCCTGAGCGCGACGGCCACCGGCCAGCGGCGCCGCGCCTCCGCCACGATCGCCTCGCACTCGGACTCGGCCATCTGCGGATAGGCGGAATAGTCCAGCCGCTGCACCGCTCGCCCGGCGTGGTGGTCGCGCACCACGCCGACGAATGTGACGGTCGCGCCACGATCCGCCGCCGCCACCTCGGCGGCCAGGTCGTCTGCCACGAGGCGATGCTCGGTCAGGAACGGCATCTCAGCCTCCTGCCATCGGGGGCAGCAGCGCGAGTTCGTCGCCATCGAGCAGGGGTTCGTTCCCGCGGACCTGGCGGAAGTTGCGGGCGCACAACGGCTTGGGTGGCAGGGCGCCGGCGGAGGGAAGGACTGCGCCGAGCTGGGAGAGGACGGATTCGACCGTCGCAGGCGCCGAGGCCGTGACCGACAACGCCTCCCGCCCCACTACCTCGGCGTACCGTGCGAGGAAGCGGACCGTCACCGTGATCGACTTGGCTGGGGGCACCTGGACTCCCGGGAAACGCGAAGGGCCGCCCGCGAGCGGCCCCCGGAACCGATCGTCATCCGGCTCAGTTGGCCGGGAGCTCGCTGGGCGCGTCCTCTTCGGCGACCAGGGCCCGCAACTCCTTGCTGGGCTTGAAGACCGGCACCGGACGGGCGGCCACTTCCACCGGGTCGCCGGTGCGCGGATTGCGCGCCATCCGGGTCTTGCGGCGGCGGATCTTGAAGGTGCCGAACCCCCGGACCTCGATGTTGTGCTGGGCCTTGAGGGCGTCCTTCACGGCGTCGAGGAACGCGTCCACCACCCGGGCGCAATCCTTCTTCGAGATCATCGGACCGGCGGTGCGGGCGATGGACGCGGTGACTTGTTCGACGAGGTCTGCCTTGGTCATGCATCCCCTCCGCCGGGGTTCCGGAAGCGCCCCGGCACTCGGGGCAGTCGGAGGAGACTCTACGAGCTTACCTGTTGACTGTCAAGGGGTTGGGCCCTCACCCCCTCCCGGCGGGGGACCCGGCACCCAGCAGATCCAGGAACTCCTGGAAGTGGGGATAGGCGTCGTGCGGGCCGGGAGCGGCCTCCGGGTGGTACTGCACGGCGAAGATCGGAAGGGTCTGGTGTCGGAGCCCCTCGACCGTCCCGTCGTTCAAGTTCCGGTGGGTCAATTCGAGCTCCGGAGCGCCCGGAATGCGGGTTCCAGCGCTTTCGCCCTCGACGGCAAAGCCGTGATTCTGGGACGTGATCAGCACCCGACCGGTGGCCAGTTCCTTGACCGGGTGGTTCCCCCCCCGGTGCCCGTAGGGGAGCTTCACGGTCCGTCCCCCGTAGGCAAGTGCCAAGAGCTGATGCCCCAAGCAGATGCCGAACGTCGGGATGCCGGAATCCCCGAGGGAACGGATGTTGGCGATGGCCTGGGCGAGGGGGGCCGGGTCGCCGGGGCCGTTGGAAAGGAAGAGGCCGGCGGGCTTGAGGGCCCTGACCTCGTCGGCGGTAGTCCGGGCCGGGATGACCACGACCTCGAGCCCGGCCGCCGCGAGCATCCGGACGATGTTCCGCTTCATCCCGAAGTCGTACGCCACGACCCGGGGGCCCGACCCGACCGTCTCGATCGTGGTCGTGCCGGCGGTGGAGGCGAGGTCCAGCCCATCCATCGACGGGCTTGCCTGCAACCGTGCCGTCAGCGCGGGCGTGGGCGCCGTCCCCTCGGCGATGACACCGCGCATGGCGCCCTTGGACCGGATATGCCGGGTGAGCGCGCGCGTATCGACGTCCTCGATGACCGGAATGTGGTGCTGCGCCAGCCAGTCGCCGAGGCCCTGGGTCGAGCGATAGTTGGAGGGGTGCTTCGCCAGCTCCCGAACCACCACGCCCGCCACCTTCGGCGCACCAGATTCCATGTCGTCCGGATTCACGCCGTAATTGCCGATCATCGGCGCGGTCATGACCACGATCTGGCCCAGGAAGCTCGGGTCGGTGAACGTCTCCTGGTATCCGGAGAGTCCGGTGGTGAAGACCACCTCGCCGAAGGCATCCGCTATGGGCACCGGCGTGGTGCCGGCGAACCAGGCGCCGTCCTCGAGCAAAACAAAGGCGGGGCGGCCGGTCATCCGGCCACCCCGCGCAAGGAAAGGTGCGGTCGCGTCAACTTACTTCTTCTTGCCGGCCGGTGCCGCCGGAGCGGCGGCGGGTGCGGGCGAGGTCGACGTCGACGTCGGGAGCGAGCCGGTCCCCGACGGAGCCGCAGCGCCGGTGGTGCCGGCCGCGGGCGTGCCGGTCGACGTGTTCCCGAAGGGCAGCGACGGCTGGGCCGGAGCGCCCGGCGCTGACTGCAGTTCCTGCTGCACCGCGCTCGGCGCCTGGCTCTGGTTGGCGGAGAGGACCGAGAGCATCAGCGCGAGGAACAGGAAGATGCCGCCCAGCCACCACGTCGCCTTGGTGAGCAGGGTGACCGCCTGGCGGCCGCCGACGATGTTGGTGTCCATCTGGTTGCCGCCCATCGACGCCAAGCCGCCGCCCGAACCGGCCTGGAGCAGCACGGCCACGGACAGCAGGAGCCCGACGATGATGACCAGCACGAGGAACAGCGTGAACATTGGATCCTCTCCTTAAGCGGGCGGAATACTAACGGGGCCGCGGTCCACGGGCAACGCTCCGGTCACGCGCCATCCGCCGCCATGACCACGTCCGCCCAGCTCCCCGGCTGGAGGCTCGCGCCCCCGACGAGCAGCCCGTCGACCTCGAGTTCCGCCGCCAGGCCAGCGGCGTTCCCCGGATTGACGCTCCCGCCGTACAGGATCCGGGCCCGACCCGGCATGCCGAGCGCCGCCAGCCGCGCCCGGAGGACCCGGTGCACGCCCGCCGCATCGGCCGGGGTGGCCACCTTGCCGGTCCCGATGGCCCACACCGGCTCGTACGCCAGCAGCACGCGTCCCAGGTCCTCGGGGACGAGGCCCGAGAGTGCGGCGTCGAGCTGGCGGAGGACGACGGCTTCGGTGCGCCCTCCTTCCCGCTCGTCCAGCTTTTCGCCGACGCACAGCATCGGCACCAGGCCTCCGGCCAGGAGCGCCCGCACCTTGCGCGCGGTGTCGGCATCGGATTCGCCGAAGACGTGCCGCCGCTCGGAGTGCCCCACCAGCGCGCCCGCGGCGCCGGTCGCCGCCACCAGCGGCACCGAGAGCGCGCCGGTGAAGGCGCCCTTCGGCTCCCAGTAGACGTCCTGTGCGCCGATCCGTACGTCGGCCCGGTCGAGGAAGGACCGCACGGTGCTCTCCAGCGACACCGATGGCGGGAAGAACCAGAGCTGTCGCCCGAGCCGCGGGCGGACGCGCGTCAGGAAATCGGCGGCGAACTCGCGAGCCTCGGCCGGGGTGACCTGCATCTTCCAGTTGGCGGCGAGCACGAGGTCGCGCATTACGGGCCTCCGGCGGGCTTCCGCAGGCGAAAGAGCCGAACGTGCACGGCCCCCCCGGAATCCGGGATCCAGGAGCCGAGCAGGTAATCGGGACCGATCTCACGCAGGGTGACGCGCGGCGGCAGCGCGACCTGACCGAGCCAGCGTCCGTCCGGCGCCAGCACCGACCAGGTGAGCGCAGCATCACCCGGCGCCAGGTCGGGCAGGCCGGCCGACTGCACCCAGATGTCGCCCACCGTGTCGCCGAGGATCTGGCCGTATGCGGGGAGGTAGTCGGAGAACGGGATCGAATCGAGCGACGCGTTGAAGACCGAGTCGATGACCCCCAACCGCCCCGTCATCGCCCGGCGGCGGCGCTTGAACTCGGCGACGAGCGAGGCCGGGACCACGGTGAGGGCACCCGGGATCCGGACGATGCGGATGGGCTGGCCGCCCACGTACTGCACCAGAGCAGGCTCAGCGCCGGTGCCGACCCACACCGTGTCACCCCGGACCACGAAGCCCGCCTTGCGGCCCAACGGGCGGTCGATCGGCAAGGTGACCGTGCCGCCGCCCGCCTGCGGCACCGGGAGACCCACCAGCTCGCCGACGGCGAGCGCTCCGATCGAGTCGAGCGGCGTGCCGGCGCGCGAGAACCGGACCACCACGCCCGTGTCGATCGCGACCGACCAGGGACGTCCCGGGAACGGCACCCGGGTCTCGCTCCGGAGCAAGGTGAGTTCCCCGGTCGGTGACCGTCCGAGGGGAAGGTACCCGTTGCTGCCGGCCGGCACGGCGAGCGTCAGCGTGTCCACCAGGGCGCCGTTCGGGTCGAAGGTGGTCACGCGGCTCGCGGCGACGTCGTACGCCACCACCGTGTCGGCGCGGCCGGCGAAGACGCCCCACAGCGACTGGAACTGGCCTGGCGCGCGCCCGGCGCTCCCGACGTGGTAGAGGAAGTGCCCGTCGCGGGAGAAGAAATCGAGCCGCGCTGCGCCGGCATCGGCCACCACGATCCGACCGTCGCTCAAGCGGGTCATCGCGACCGGCGCAGCGAATCCCTGGAACTCGCCGTCCGGCGCGCCGAGATCCAGCAGCAGCGAATCGACCGACCACGCCTGCCCCGCGGTCCAGAGCGCGGACCGGTCCTCGACGATATGGATCCCCGCGCTGTCCCGCGTGGCCATCGCGAGCGGGGCGGCCGGCGGCCCGGATCGGCCGCAGCCGACGGCACCGGCCAGGAACGCGATGGCGGCCGAGGCGAGCCTACGCATCGTCCAGCGCCACGACACCGGGCAGGGGCTTCCCCTCGAGGAACTCGAGCGACGCGCCCCCGCCAGTCGACACGTGGCTCATCCGGTCGGCCAGACCCGCCTCGGCGACGGCGGCCGCCGAATCGCCGCCGCCCACGACGGTCACGGCGCCCCGGCCGGTGGCGTCGGCGAGCGCACGGGCCATCGCGAAGGTGCCGTGGTCGAACGGCGGGGTCTCGAAGACTCCCATCGGCCCGTTCCACACGACCGTCCCCGCCCCGGCGATCCTCCGTCCGAACTCCGCCTCGGTCGTGGCGTCGATGTCGTACATCGCCCAGCCGGCGGGGATGGCATCGCGACTCACCGAGCGGCTCGGCGCGCCGGCCTCGAGCCGCTCGGCGATGACGGCGCCGGACGGAAGCACGAGCTTGGCGCCCGCCTTGGCGATCAAGCCGCGCGCCATCTCCACCCGGTCGGCCTCGACCAGGGAGTTCCCGGTCTCGAGCCCCATCGCCTTGAAGAACGTGCAGGCCATCGCCCCGCCGACCAGGATGGCATCGACCTTGGGGAGGAGCGCGTCGATCAGGTCGACCTTGCCCGACACCTTGGCGCCGCCGAGCACGGCCACGAACGGCCGGCGGGGCTGGGCCAGCGCCTCGCCGAGATACTTGAGCTCGAGCTCCATCAGGAAGCCCGAGACCGCCGGCTTGAGCAGGTGGGCCACCCCTTCGGTGCTGGCGTGGGCGCGATGGGCCGAGCCGAAGGCGTCGTCGACGTAGAGATCACCCAGGAGCGCGAACTGCTTGGCGAGCGCGGGATCGTTCTTCTCCTCGCCAGGATAGAACCGGGTGTTCTCCACCAGCGCGACGCCGCCGCGCGCGAGGCGCTTGGTGACCTGCGCCGCATCCGGCGCGAGGGCGTCGGGAATGAACGTGATGGGTGCGCCGAGGAGCCCTTCGAGCGCCGCGGCGACGGGCCGGAGCGAGTACCTGGGGTCGGGGCCGCCCTTGGGGCGGCCCAGGTGGGAGAGGAGCACCACGCGGCACCCCTTGTCGCACAGGTACCGGATGGTCGGGAGCGCCGCCCGGATACGGGTGTCGTCGCTCACCTTGCCGTCGGCGATCGGGCAGTTGAAGTCCACCCGCACCAGCACCCGGCGGCCGTCGAGCGCCCCGGGGTCCAGCGACCGCAGCGTGCGTTTCACTTGGCGGACCCGATGTAGCGGATGAGGTCCACGCACCTGGCCGAGTAGCCCATCTCGTTGTCGTACCAGGACGAGACGTGGACCAGCGTGCCGTCGATGACATTGGTGGAGAGGAGGTCGACGGTGCTGGAGTGGAGGTTCCCGGTGTAGTCGATCGAGACGAGCGGCTCGTTGCTCACGCCGAGGACGCCGGCGAGGGGCCCGGTCGCGGCCGCGGCCTTGAACGCGGCGTTGACCTCCTCGATGGTCGTCGACTTCTTCACCACGCAGGTGAGGTCGACGATCGACACATCGGGCGTCGGGACCCGGAGCGAGATCCCGTCGAGCTTCCCCTTCACCTCGGGGATCACCAGGGCCGTGGCCTTGGCGGCCCCGGTGGTGGTCGGGATGATCGACATCGCCGCGGCGCGGGCCCGGCGCAGGTCCTTGTGCGGGAGGTCGAGGATCTGCTGGTCGTTGGTGTAGGCGTGGACGGTCGTCATGAAGCCGCGCTCGAACCCGAACTGGTCGAGCACCACGCGCACCACCGGCACCAGGCAGTTGGTGGTGCAGCTCGCATTGGAGATGACGTGGTGCCTGGCGGCGTCGTACTTCTGGTGGTTGACGCCGTAGACCACCGTGATGTCCTCCTTCTTGGCGGGCGCCGAGATGATCACCTTCCGCGCGCCGGCCGTGAGGTGGAGCGCCGCGGCATCCCGGTCGGTAAAGCGCCCGGTCGACTCGAGCACGATGTCGACGCCCAGTTCCTTCCACGGCAGCTTGGCGGGGTCCTTCTCCGCCAGCACCTTGACCACGCTCCCGTTGACGGCGATCCCATCGCCCGCGGCCTCGACGGTGCCGTCGAACCGGCCGTGCACCGAGTCGTACTTGAGGAGGTGGGCCAGCGTCCTGCTGTCGGTGAGGTCGTTGACCGCGACGAACTCGAACTTGGCGCCCATCTTTCCGGCGGCCCGCATCACATTGCGCCCGATGCGCCCGAACCCGTTGATGGCGACACGAATGGCCATATCCGCCCGCTCCGAGGTTGAACTGCGATGGTCCTGCCGTCGATCCTACGCCGTGCCTGCTGCGCGTCGCGCCCCTACCCCAGGACCGGCCGCGCCCGCGCGAAGGTCACCGCCTCGATCCGTTCGGCCCCCGCCCTCGCCAGCGCTTCTGCGGCGGCCGCCAGCGTGGCGCCGGTCGTGAAGACGTCGTCCACCAGCACCACCCGGCGCCCCGTCACTCCCTTGGCAAGGAACGCGCCCGCGACGTTGGCCAGCCGTGCCTCCGGGGTGAGCGCCGTCTGGGTGGGCGTCTCACGAGTGCGCCGCAGCGCCTGCGCCACACCCTTGCCGCTCACATCCGCGAGCGCCGTCGCCAATCGCTCGCTCTGGTTGTAGCCGCGCACGCGCAGGCGCTTGACCGCGAGCGGTACCGGCACCAAGATAATCGGCCCCGCCAGCGGCTCGAGGCCGCTCATCGTGCGGGCCATCGGCGCGGCGATGCGCCACCACCCGTCGTACTTGAGGCAGTGCACCGCGCGGCGCGCCCCTTCCTCCAGCCACACGGCGCTCCGCACCCGCCCGAGCGCCGCCGGCCACCAGGCGCAGAGTCGACACGCGATCCCGGCCTCCAGCGGCTGACCACACCGCTCGCACCACGGGGGCGGCACCGCGCGCCAGGCCAGCCGGCACCGGTCGCACACCAGCTCGTCGGCCGCGCCCGCCGCCTCCCGGCACACCAGGCACTCGCCGGGAAGGAGCCACCGGTCGAGCGCCGCGGCGGTGGCGCCGAGCTCACCCCAACGCACGTCGCACCGCCGCACGCATCACCTCGACCGGCGCGACTGCGCGGGGGAACCACCGCGTGAAGGCGGCCGCGCCCTGCGCCACAAGGACCTCCCGCCCGTCCGCGGCCCGCACGCCCTCGCGGACGAGCCCGCGGATCCACGGCGTGCCGCCGGCCGCGTAGACCAGGTCGAGCGCCCAGCGTGCGCGCGGATGGTCGGCCCGGCGCGCCGGGAGCGCGTCGCCGGCGTGGAGCCCGAGCGGCGTCGCGTTGATGAGCACCTCGCACGCCGCCGGCTCAGCGGCGCGGAC
>DASYXP010000172.1:0-3726 GCA_035934835.1 Gemmatimonadales bacterium
GAGCGGCGCCTACTCGTCCAACCGGATGCAGCGCGCGCTTTCGGGCGGGACCAACCGCGGCTCGGGCAAGGGGAAGTTCGGGAAGACGGTCACGTGCAGCTGAGGGGGATAGGGCTTAGGGCTTAGAGCTTGGGGCTTGGAGCTCTGGGCACAGAGCTCAGAGCTTAGGGCTTGGGCTGGGCGCCCCTTGGCCCAACCGCGCTCCCCGTTTATACTTACCCCGCGTAACAATCCTCCTCCTCGGCCCCACACCGGGCCGGGGCGAACAGTCCAAAGGAAGGTGTCATGACCCGTCCGTACGAAGCGGTCTATATCTTCGATGCTGCCCTCGAAGAGGCCGCCATCAACGAGCGCCTTGCGCGCTTCCACGCCCTCATCCAGCAGCCCGGCGCCGACGCTCCCCAGGTGAACCACTGGGGCAAGCGGACGCTCGCCTACCCGGTCAAGAAGCACGAATCCGGCTACTACGTCGTCGCCAAGTTCGAGACCGAGACCTCCGCGCTCCCGGAGTTCGAGCGCGCCGTCAAGCTCGATGAGAGCGTCCTCCGGTTCCTGGTGGTGGCCAACGAAGGGGCCCAGCCGGTGCCGGTCACCGCGGGCAAGTCGGACGAGGAGGATGACGAATAATGCGCCGCCCCCAGAAGACCTGCGCCATCTGTGAATCGGGCGTCCGGATCGTCGATTACAAGGACGAGCGGACCCTCACCCGCTTCCTGACCGAGCGCGGGAAGATCCTGCCGAGCCGGCTGTCGGGCACCTGCGCCCGGCACCAGCGGCAGCTGAGCACGGCCATCAAGCGGGCCCGGCAGCTCGCCCTGATCCCGTACATCAAGGGTCAGACGAGCTGAGCGCTCCGGCTCACCCGGCACCCCCCCGGATCACGGTGGGCGCCGTGCTCGGGCTCGGGCTGTTCCTGTCGGTGGCCCCGTGGGGGTTCTTTGCGCCGCTCACGGTGCTGCTGCTCTTCGGACGGCCCCGCACCGCGCGTGAATGGCTCTGGATCGGGGCCGGCGTCATCTGGACGGCATCGCTCTGGATGCAGGCGGACGGCACGCTGCTCTTCTACGCGGTGAACGCATGGGGCGCCCTCCTCGCCGGGGTGTTCGGGATCGTGGCGCTCTCCCCCCGGCCGTGGCGCACCTCCCCGGCGTGGATCGCGACCGCGGCCGCGGCAGTGGTGTTCCTGCTCCTGCTCCACGCCAACGGGTTCGACCTCGGCGCCATCCAGTTCGAGGCCACCCGGGCGCTGGCCCAGGCGCAGGCTGATATGCGGGTGGTCGCCCAGTCGCTGGTCGGGTCGGCCCCCGCCGCGGATCCGGCGGCCCCGGCCGCGGTGGCGGCCATCACCCCGGCGCTCTTTGCGATCCTGGGGACCCTGGGCCTCGACCTGGCCTGGCGCTGGTACCGCAGGATCGCGGCGGCACCGGCCGGAGCGCCGCCACGGCCGTTCGCCGAGTTCCGCTTTTCCGACCACCTGGTGTGGATCCTGGTGGCGGCACTCGCGACGACCTTGGCGGGGTCCGCCGGGTACCTGCCGGCCGCGGCGGGACCGACCAACGCCCTGCTGCTGATGGGCGTGCTCTACGCGATCCGCGGGCTCGCGATCGTGTGGCCGGCCATCCACCGCCTGCCGGTGGTCACCCGGATCGCGCTGCTGTTCGTGTCCGTCCTGTTGTTCCTGTTCGTGGTGGCGGGCCTCTTCGGGATCGGGCTCGCCGACACCTGGGTCGATTTCCGGCGGCGCAAGCCCGCCGCACAGGGAGGCTGACGATGGAAGTGATTCTCCGCGAGGACGTGAAGGCCCTCGGCAAGGCCGGCGAGCTGGTGAAGGTCAAGATCGGCTACGCCCGGAACTACCTCCTCCCCCGCGGCCTGGCCTACGAGGCCACCGACGGCAACAAGAAGCGGATCGCCGCCGAGACCAAGGCGCGCACCACCCGGCTCGCCGCCGAGCGCTCCGGTGCCGAGGCGCTGGCCACCCAGCTCCGCGGCCTGGTGGTGACGCTCATCGGCAAGGCGGGCGAGGAAGGCCGGCTCTTCGGCTCCATCACCACGCACGACATCTCCGACGCCCTGGCCAAGCTGGGCCACACGGTGGACAAGCGCCGGATCGAGCTCGAGCATCCGATCAAGACCCTGGGCGACCACATGGTGCCGGTCAAGCTGCACCCGGATGTGGTCGCGGAGATCCGGGTGTCGGTGGTCCAGGGCTGACGGTTGGGCATCACCTACGTTGACGGGCCGCGGCTCGCCCGCGCGCTCTTCGCCGCGAGCGACTGGGTCGCCGGCCGCCGCGAGGAGATCAACCGCATCAACGTCTTCCCCGTCCCCGACGGGGACACCGGCACCAACTTCACGCTGACGCTCCGTTCCGTCGCCGACGCCCTCCGGGCGCTCGGCGACGCTTCGCTTGCGGAGACGGTCCAGGCGATGTCCCGCGGTGCGGTCCTCGGCGCCCGCGGCAACTCCGGGATGATGCTGGCGCACTTCCTCCTCGGCTTTGCCGAGCACAGCGGCCAGCGCACCGAACTCTCGACGATGGCCATCGCCGAGTGCCTGCAGGCGGGCGCCCGGCACCTGGAAGCATCGCTCGACGAACCGCGGGAAGGCACGCTCCTCACCGTGGCACGCGAGGCCGCCGCCGCCGCCCTCCGCGTGGCGCCGACCACCGACGATGTGCTCACGTTCATGCGCCGCACCCTGGCCGAGGGAGAGGCCTCCCTGGCCCGGACGCCCGAGCTCCTCGCCGTGCTCCGCGAGGCCGGCGTGGTCGATGCCGGCGCCAAGGGGTTCGTCCTGATGGTCGAGGGCGTGGTGCGCTTCATGGAGGGTAACCCGATCCTCCCCGCCGCTCCGGTCACTGCGGCGGAGACGGACTTCGCCCCCGCCGCCCACGCCGCCGTGGCCGCCGAGCGCGACTTCCAGTTCTGCACCGAGTTCCTGGTGCGGGGGGAGCAGCTTCCCGCCACCAACGAAGTCCGCACCGCGATGCGGACCTTCGGCGGCTCGATCGTGGTGGTCGTCGCATCCGACCTCCTCAAGGTCCATGTGCACACCGACACCCCCGACGCCGTCTTTACCTACGCGGCCCGTTGGGGCACGGTGCAGAGCACCAAGGCCGAGGACATGCGGGTGCAGCACCGGAAGCTGGCCCACGGGGACGTCCGCCCGGTCGCGATCATCGCGGACAGCTCGGCCGATCTCCCTGACGCTGTCCTCGACCGGCATCACATCGCCCTCGTGCCGCTCCAGGTGATGTTCGGTGACGAGACCTTCAAGGACCGCGTCGAGCTCAAGCCGGAGGAGTTCTACCGGCGGCTCCGCCAGAGCAAGGTGCTCCCGACCACGAGCCAGCCGACGCCGGCCGACTTCGTGCAGGCCTTCCGCGACGCGCGGACCGGCGCCGACGAAGCGGTGGCGGTGCTCCTCTCCACCGGGCTCTCGGGCACCTTCCAGTCGGGACAGGCGGCGGCCAAGGCGGCGGCCCTCGGCGGGATCCACCTGGTCGACAGCCATTCGGCCTCCCTCGGCGTGGGGCTCCTGGCGCTCCGGGGGGCGGAACTGGCCGAGTCGGGATGGACCGGCAGCGAGATCGTGCGGGAACTCGAGCGGGTGCGGGGCCAGTCGGGGTGCTTCATCACCGTCGACCGGTTCGACAACCTCATCCGGTCGGGGCGGGTCACCAAGGGCCGGGCGTGGCTCGCGGGGATGCTCGACGTCAAGCCG
>DASYXP010000203.1:0-5239 GCA_035934835.1 Gemmatimonadales bacterium
GGGGCCACAGCGTCGATACCGCCGACGATGGCGCCCGCGGGCTCGAACGGGCCCGGGCCACCGAGCCCGACCTCATCATCACCGACCTCCGGATGCCGCGGATGAGCGGCCGGGAGTTCTTCGAATCGCTCGCTGTGGTCCGGCCCGACCTGGCGGCGCGGGTGGCCTTCAGCACCGGTGACACGATCCGCGGCGACACGCTCGCCTTCCTGGAACGCCAGGGTCGCCCCGTGCTGCACAAGCCGTTCAGCCTTTCGGAGCTGCGCCGGCTCATCTCCGTCGCGGCGGCCTGACGGGCCGGGTTGGCCGGTCGACCGTTCACCTTGTATCGTTCCCCAAGACACCAGCCGGAATCCCGATGATCTACGTGTGCGTGCCCTGCCATAACGAAGGCGACACCGTCGGCCTCCTCCTCTGGAAGGTCCGGCAGGTCTTCAGCGACTTCCCCCGGGAGTACCAGCTCCTCGTGGGCGACGACGCCTCGACCGACCAGACCGCGGAGGTGCTGGGACCGTACGCCAAGGTCCTGCCCCTCACCGTGGTGCGCCACCGGACCCGCCAGGGCTACGCCCGGACGGTCGAGGAATTGCTGCGGATGGCCACCGAACGCACCGACCGGCCGAAGCGCGACTACGCGGTCATCCTCCACGCCGACTTCACGCACGGTCCCGCCATCCTCCCGGACATCGTCAAGCGCCTCGACAGCGGCGCCGACATCGTGGTGGCCGAAGGGCAGCTCACCCCCGCCGGCGAGCCTTCGCGCGGCTACCGCCTGCTCCGCCGCTGGGGGCGGCTCCTCGTGCCCCGCGCCGCCCGCGTCCCCGGCGTGCGCGACCCGATCTCCGGCTGCATCGCGTTCCGGCTCATCGCGCTGACGAGTGCCATGCGCAGCTGGCCCGACGCCCTCCTCCGCGCCGACGGCTGGGCCGCCAACGCCGAGCTCATCGCCAAGGCGGCCCGCCATTCCCGCCGGGTGGACACCGTCTCCGCCACGGAGCGCCACGACCTGCGCCAGCGCCCCTCCCGGCTCGATCCGTGGACCGAGGCGCGGGCACTCTGGCGCCATCGCGCGGTGCTGCGCGACCTGCCGCCGCTCGAACGCCGTGGCCCCCGACTTGCGGAGGAAGCACCGGCATGATCCTCCTCGCCATCCTTGCCGCGCTCCAGGCCGCGCCGCACGCGCCCGCCGCCCCGGCGGACACCACCGCCCGCACCCTCGCCAGCTACCCCTTCCAGGTCGGTGAGGAGTACCGCTACACGGCACGACTGGGCGTGCTCACGATCGGCAGCGCGTCGATGGGCATTCCGCGGATCGACACCATCCGGAGCGCCCCCTCGTTCGTCTTCCGCTTCACGCTCAATGGGCACGCGCTCTTCTTCACCGTCGACGACACGCTCACCTCGTGGACCGGCATCGCCGACTTCAAGAGCCGTCGGTTCCTCCAGAAGAACATGGAGGACGGCTCGCTGTGGCTCCGCGACCGCGCCATCTTCGCTGATTCCGGCTACTTCCGCACCCTCGGCGATTCCGGCCACACCCCCACGCCGGACGTGCCGCTCGACGACGCGGCGTTCTTCTATTTCGTGCGGACCATCCCGCTCGAGGTGGGCCAGACCTACACGTTCTCCCGGTACTTCGTCAAGGACCAGAACCCAATCACCGTCCAGGTGCTCAAGCGCGATGGCTGCGACCTTCCCGATGGGCGCCACCTCCAGTGCCTGGTCCTGGCGCCGGTGGTCAAGGCCAAGGGGATGTTCTCCGCCGAGGCCCAGGCGCGAGTGTACCTCACGGATGACCGGCTCCGGATCCCGGTGGAGATCCAGTCGCGCTTCCCGTTCGGGGTCATCATCCTCAAGCTGCACGACATGACGGTGCCTCCCACCCGGCCCGCGGCGGACTGAGCGTGGCCTACCGCGAAGCCGACCTCTCGAAGGTCCGTACGGTGCCGGTCGGCACCCGGCGCAACAAGGTGGAAGGCGCGTTGCTGGCCCATCCCCCCACTGCGGACCATTCGTTCGCTGCCTTCCTCGACAGCCTCCCCGACATCCTCGCCGCCCGCGACCTCCGGACGGTCATTTCCCAAGTGGCAGATGCGGCCCGCCGGAAGAAGGGGGTCGTCCTCCTCCTCGGCGGGCACGTGATGAAGGTCGGGATCGGCCCGCTCATCCGGGCTTGGCTCGATGCCGGGATCGTCTCCCACATCGCGATGAACGGCGCCGCCGCCATCCACGATTTCGAGCTCGCGGCGTTCGGCGGCACCAGCGAGGACGTCGAGGCCGGCCTGGGAGACGGGACTTTCGGGATGGCGGAGGAGACCGGGGCGGAGATGAACGCGGCCATCTCAGCTGCGGCGTCCCGGGACCGTGGGCTCGGCGAGGGGCTGGCCGATGCGCTGGCCCAGCGCGCGACGCTCCCCGGCCGGGAGGTCTCCGTCCTCCTCGGCTGCCGCCAGCACGACGTGCCGGTGACGGTCCACGCCGCCATCGGCGCCGAGATCATCCACCAGCATCCGACCACCGACGGCGCGGCGCTGGGCGCCACCAGCCACCGTGACTTTCGGCGCTTGGCCGGATCGCTGCCGGACCTGGATGGCGGGGGTGCGGTGCTCAACTGGGGGAGTGCGGTGGTGATGCCCGAGGTGTTCCTCAAGGCGCTCACGATCGCGCGGAACATCGGCGGGGGGCGGCCGCGGGACTTCCTGGCCGCCGACTTCGACATGCAACGGCACTACCGGCCGCGCGTGAACGTCGTGCAGCGCCCGACCAAGGCCGGTGGCATCGGCATCCAGCTCACCGGGCACCACGAACTCCTGCTGCCGATGCTGGTCTGGGGAGTGCTGGAACGGCTGAGGGCTTAGCGCTTAGGGCTTAGCGCTTAGGGCTTAAGGTATGTCAGGCGCACGTCACTAAGCCCTAAGCCCTAAGCGCTACTGTCTCAGCTCTTCCCCTTCATCGTATCCGCGATCTTGTCCGCGGTGCTCGGGCTCAGCACCTTGATCACGAGATAGACGATGAAGCCGATCGCCGCGAGCCAGAGTAGCTTGAACAGGAGGCCGACGACGATGCCGAACAGGCCGAGCACGATCTGGAGCGCGAAGTACGCTACCACGGCGAGCACCGCGTAGCCAAGCAGCGAACGGAACATCTGAGATCCTCCGGTGAAGTCAGGTACACCCCAGTACGCCGAACGTTTCAAAAAGTTTCGTCAGGAATATAAGTGCAAGACTCATTTGACGTTATCGTGATCGGATCCGGCGCGATCGGGGCCGCCTGCGGCCGTGAGTTGGCGGTCGCCGGGCACCGTGTGCTCCTGCTCGACCGCACCCCCCAGGGGGGTGAGGCGTGGCAAGCTGCGGCCGGGATGCTGGCACCCCAGATGGAGGCGGGCCCGGAAGACCCGATCTTCCAGCTGGCGGTGGCCGCCCGGGAACGCTACGTCGACCTGGCGCCGGCGCTCAAGGAGAACGTGGGGATCGACGTCGGGCTCTGGCTCGAGGGGATCGCACGCGTCGCGCTCGCCGCCGAGGACGTGCCGGAGCTCCGCGCCCGGGCCGCGTGGCAGCGCCAGCAGGGCCACCTCTGCGATTGGTTCGACCCGGCGGAGGTCAAGGCACGCTACCCGTGGATGGGGGCCAATCACGGCGCACTCTGGGCCCCGCGTGACGGCGCCCTCGACCCCACGGCGTTGGTCCAGGCGTTGCGGGCCGATGCGGTCCGGCTCGGCGCACGGCAGGAGGTCGTCGAGCGGGTCGGCATCCTTCGCGACGGCGATCGGGTGATCGGAGTCGAGGCCGGCCGGAAGTTCCTTGCCGAGCACGTGGTGGTGGCGGCCGGGGCGTGGAGCGCCGAGATCGGCGGGTTGCCGCGGCCGGTGTCGGTCGAACCGGTGCGGGGCCAGATGGCGGCGCTCCCCTGGCCTGCCGGGATCGACCCGGCCATCGTCTTCGGCGGGACGGCCTACGTCGTGGCCCGGGGCAGCGAGGCGGTGGTCGGCTCCACGATGGAATACGCGGGATTCGACGCGACCACGACGGCGGCGGGGCTGGCCCGGATCTTTGCCGGCGTGAGTGCAATCTGTCCGCCGCTCGCGGGACTCGAGGTGATGCGCACGTGGGCGGGGCTCCGCCCGATGACCCCGGACGGCCTGCCGATCATCGGGGCTGAGCCGCGCGCACGTGGGCTCTGGTATGCCACCGGACATGGAAGGAACGGGATCCTACTGGCCGCGATGACCGGGACCATCATCAGCGACCTCATCGCCGGCAAGACCGCCACCGTTGAGGGGCTCACCGCGGTGTCCCCGGAGCGGTTCTGGCGCTGGTGACGTGACATCCGGCGGCGCCCTTCCGCCGTAAGCGGGTAGTGAACCCCCGTTTCCCTTCCCGCTCGTGGCCCGTTATGATGATGACAGCCGTGCCGGCCCGGGCCGCCCAGCCCGCGCGCCGGACCCGGCCCCGGGCAATCAGCGCCGTCCCCCAACGACACCCAATGACCAAGCCGGCCCCGATCCCCCCTTCGACGGTCGACGACCAGGCGCTCATTCAGCGCGTGGCCGCCGGTGACGAGCAGGCCATCGGCCAGCTCTACGACCAGTACGCCTCGGTGCTCCACGCCGCCGCGTGGCGCATCACCGGCGAGACGGCCGACGCCGAGGAAGTGCTCCTCGACGCCTTGGCCCAGGCGTGGCGCGACGCCTCCCGCTACGACGCCCAGCGGGGCTCGGTCGGCGCGTGGCTGATGACCATCACGCGCTCCCGGGCGCTCGACCTCATCCGCTCGCGCGGCCGGCGGGAACGCGCCGCGACCGCCGCCGGCGCCGACCCCGAGGCCGCCGGCATCGGCACCAGCACCTGGCGGTACGACACCTCCCGCAGCGCCGAGCAGAGCGAGCGGCGCCGCCTCATCAGCATCGCCCTCCAGAGCCTTTCGGCCGCCCAGCGCCAGGCCATCGAACTGGCCTACTATGAGGGGCTCTCGCATTCCGAGATCGCCGCCAAGCTCGGCGAGCCCCTCGGCACGGTCAAGACACGGGTGCGCCTCGGCCTCCAGAAGCTGCGGGAAGCGCTGCGGCCCTACTACGGGACGGCGGCATGAACGAGCGCGAATCCCTGCAGGACCTGGCCGCCGATTACGCGCTCGGGCTCCTCGGTCCGGAGGACACGGCGGCGTTCGAACTCGAGCTGGCCCAGTCCCCCGGCCTCCAGCTCATCGTGCGGGAGTGCCGCGAGGCGCTCGCGGT
>DASYXP010000197.1:0-2918 GCA_035934835.1 Gemmatimonadales bacterium
GATGCCCTCCGTGCCCGAAGCCTGCCCTGAGCGTAGCGAAGGGTGGTCCCATCTGTCCCAGCCGCGATTCCCGCCACGCTTACTTTTCCCTCTTCCCTATTCCCTCTTCCCTCTTCCCCTTTCCCTCTTCCCCTCCCCGGAGCCCCGCGTGTCGACGCCCATCCCCCGCCCCGCCGAGTCGGAGTACAAGCCGGCGTACGCCGCGTACATCGGCAAGGTCCCCGAGGGCGATCTCCTCACGATCCTCAGTCAGCAGCTCGACGAGCTCGCCGCCCGGATGGCCAAGGTCCCGGCGGACAAGGAGCAGTACCGCTACGGCCCCGACAAGTGGACGGTCACGGAAGTGATCGGCCACATCGCCGACGCGGAGCGGGTCTTTGCCTACCGCGCGCTCCGCTTTGCCCGGAAGGACCAGACGCCGCTCTCCGGGTTCGACGAGACCGCCTGGACGCCGGCCAGCAACTACGGCCGCCGCCGGCTGGCGGACGTGGTGGCGGAATTCCGCGCCGTCCGCCAGGCGACGCTGGCGCTCCTCAAGGGGCTCGAGCCCGAGGCCTTCGCCCGGAGCGGCACCGCCAACAACAGCGCCGTCTCGGTGCGGGCGCTGGCGTACACCATCGCCGGCCACGAGCGGCACCACGCGCAGATCCTCAAGGAGCGGTACGGGGTCTGAACTGGCGCCGTGCATTGGTCTGTAACAACTGTGGGACCACCCTTCGCTGCGCTCAGGGCAGGCTTCGGACACGGAGAATTCGGAGAGGCACGGAGAACTGCCGGGTAGTGTGGTCTAGCAGGCGGGGCTCCGTATTCACCGGAACCTTCCCGAGGGAACGCAGTGACCGAGGGACCTACCGATCAATTCCGGTGGCCCGAGACTGGTCTCGGGAATCACCTGGGTAGGTCCCTCGCTTCGCTCGGGAAGGTTGTCCAAGGATCGGGAGGCTCATCCGCAAGGCCACAACAACTGCAGTTCTCCGTGTGTCGGAGCCTGTCCTGAGCGCAGCGAAGGATGCCCTCCGTGTACTCCGTGGTCCCACCATCCCTGACTGGCCGGAACACCCTCCGCCCGGTATAGTATCCGCCGTCCCGCCGAGTCCCTCCCGCCCTTTCCCCCGTGGAGCCGCCGATGTCGTCCACCCCGATCGACGCAGAGCTCGCCGAGTCCGTGGAACGCTGGAACCTCCTCAACCACCCGTTCTACAGGTCCTGGAGCGCGGGCACCCTGCCGACCGAGGCGCTCGCGAGCTACGCCCGGGAATACGGCGCGTTCATCGACCTCCTCCCCTTCGGCTGGGCGGTCCAGGGTGACGTCGAGACGGCCGAGGAGGAGCGGGAGCACGCCGAGCTGTGGGGAGACTTCGCCGCGGCGCTCGATACCCGGATCGGCATCCCGATGCTGGCCGAGACCCGCGCCCTCTGCGACTCAGCCCGCCGGCTCTTTGCCGACCGCGCCACCGCGATGGGCGCCCTCTACGCCTTCGAGGCGCAGCAGCCGCCGACGGCCACCTCCAAGCTCCACGGCCTCCGCAAGCACTACGCCCTCGGCGCCCCGGCGGAGGTGTACTTCGAGAAGCACACCGCCAACCACCACGAGGCCGCCAAGCTCCGGCAGCGGATCCACGCCCTGAGCCCCGCCGACCAGCGGCACGCCGTCACCGCCTGCGACCAGATGGGCCAGGCGCTCTGGAACGCGCTGTCCGGGATCCACGCCGGCGCGGGGTGTATGTAGGGGAACGTCGACACCACCTGATATGACGTGACGGAGTCATCCTGAGGGCCCTTCAGGGCCCGAAGGATCTCAGACCGACCGCCGCCGAGCGGTGGATGGCGGAGATCGGGTCGAGATCCTTCGGGGCGTGAACGCCCCTCAGGATGACTCCGCTGTCGTTCGTGGTGCCCGAGCCTGCCCTGAGCGCAGCGAAGCGTGGTCCCACTCTCTTTGTTACACCCCCGGCGTCGCCCGCCGGGCCCGCGCCAGGATCCCCCCGGCGATCCGGTCGAGCGGCAGTACGCTCTCCGCCGCCCCCAGGTCGATCGCCACTTTCGGCATCCCCCATACCACGCTCGTCGCCTCGTCCTGGCAGATCGTCGCCGCGCCCGCACGCCGCATCTCAAGGAGCCCCGACGCGCCGTCATCGCCCATCCCGGTCAGCAGCACGCCCATTCCCCGCGCGCCGACGGTCCTGGCCACCGAGCCGAACAGCACGTCGACACTGGGCCGGTGCCGGGACACCCGCGGCCCGTCGTCGACCAGCACCGACCACCCCTCGCCGTGGCGTCGCACCAGGAGGTGCCGGTCGCCCGGGGCGATGAGCGCGGTGCCGGCCCGGAGCAGGTCGCCCGAGGCGGCCTCCTTGACGCGGATCCGGCAGATGCCGTCCAGCCGGCGCGCAAAGGCGCCGGTGAACCGGGCCGGCATATGCTGCGCGATGACGACGGGCGGCGCATCGAGCGGCAACTCCTCGAGGATCCGGCGGAGCGCGTCCGTGCCGCCGGTCGAGGCGCCGATGGCCACCACCCGGTCGCTCGCGCCCTTCCCTCCGGGAGACGGCGCCGCGGTAAGAAGCGCTGACACCGGGCGCTCGACCGGCGGCACCTTTTCCCGACGCTCGACCCGGGCGGCGGCAGCAGCCCGTATGGTCTCCACCAGCTCGACCGCCGCGTCGTGCAGGAAGTCGCGGACGCCGAGCTCCGGCTTGGCCACGACCTCGACGGCGCCGGCCTCGAGCGCGCGGATGGCGGCCTCGGTCCCCTGCGCCGCGATCCCCGAGCAGACCACCACCGGGATCGGATCCTCGGCCATCACCTTCCTGAGGAAGGTGATCCCGTCCATCCGCGGCATCTCGAGGTCGAGCACGATCACGTCGGGGCGGGCCTTCCCCATCTTCTCCATCGCGAAGACGGGGTCGCTCGCGGCG
>DASYXP010000207.1:0-2298 GCA_035934835.1 Gemmatimonadales bacterium
GATGCCCGCTCCGGTCGCTGCGCCCGCGCCGACGCCGGTGCCCGTGGCCGCGGTGCCAGCGATGGCGCCTGCCGCCGCGCCCGATGGCATCGTGGACATCAAGTCGCTCTGCTACTCCGGCCGCGCAGCCTTGGACCGCGCGCTCGAAGTGCGCCGAGCACTGCAGGACGTGCTGAGCGGGCGCGGCGGCGCGCTCCGTCCCCTCCTCGACGAACTCCTCGACCTCATCGAGCTGGCCGCGCGGCCGGACGCCTGAGCCGCCCGTGACCGTTCCCGGCACCCCGCCCACCCGCTTCGGTCGCCGCGGGGCGGTCATCGCGCTCGGCATCCTGGTCTCAGGCATCGCCCTCTGGTGGGCGCTCCGCGGCGTCGCCTGGGGCGATATCCGCGCCCGCCTGGGCGACGTGCATCCGTGGACCCTCCTCGCCGCCGTCGCCGTCGCCACGGCCACCTTCCCCATCCGCGCCTGGCGCTGGCGCTACCTGCTCCGCACTGACGAGGGCCGCACCCTCCCGTGGCCCGCGCTCTGGCATCCGGTGGCCATCGGCTTCATGGCCAACAACATCCTCCCCGCGCGCCTCGGCGAGATCGTCCGCTGCTACACCGTGAGCCGGCTGGCCCCGGTCAAGGTGACGGCCTCGCTCTCGTCGGTCGCGGTGGAGCGGGTGTTCGACGCGCTCACCCTCGCGGCGCTCTTCGCCATCGCCCTCCTCGGCCCCGCCGTCCCCGCCGGGATCGGGATCGCCGGCAAGGTCAAGTTCGTGGGGCTCGCCGGCGTCGTGGCGCTCCTGGTGCTGACCGCGGCGGCGTTCCGTCCCGAGTGGGCCGAGCGGACCTTCCGGCGCCTCCTGCCGAAGGGGCGGATCGCCGATCGGCTGGCGGGCCTGCTCCGCGGCTTGCTCGACGGACTCACCGCGCTGCACGATCCGCGGCGCCTGGTGGCGGTCGTGGCCGGCTCTGCCCTCCTCTGGGTGGTCAACGCGTGGGGCTTCGCGCTCGCCTTCCAGGCGTTCGGGCTTCCCGGCGGCCTCGGCACCGCGCTCATCGTCCAGACCTTCGTCGTCTTTGCCGTGGCGGCGCCGTCGACGCCGGGCTACGTCGGCGTGCTCGAGGGCGCCGTGGTGCTGGCACTCTCGCTCTACGGCGTGCCGAAGGACGCCGCCCTCGCCGCGGCCGCGACGTATCACGCGACGACGTTCATCCCGATCATCGTGCTCGGCGCCTGGTCCCTGGCGCGCACTGGACTTTCGCTCGGCGAGCTCCGCTCCGCGTCCACCGCACCAGCGGGTGCACCGTGACCGACCGCGTGTCCCTCCCGGCCCCGGCCAAGCTCAACCTGTTCCTCCGGATCCTCGCGCGCGAGGCCGACGGCTTCCATTCCATCGAGACGCTCTTCTGCCGGCTCGACCTGGCCGACGAGCTCACCGCCGAGCGCCGCGCGGGGCACGAGGTCTCGATCGACGTGACGGGCGCCGACACTGGCCCCGCAGCGGACAACCTCGCGGTGCGGGCCGCCAAGCTCGTGCTGGAGGCGACGGGGCGCCGCTTCGGCGTCCACCTGACGCTCACCAAGCGGGTGCCGGTGCGCGCCGGCTTGGGCGGCGGCTCGAGCGACGCAGCGGCGGCGCTGACGGCGGTCAACCGCCTGGCCGATGACGCCATCCCCCGGCACGAGATCCTCCAGCTTGCGGCGCGCCTCGGGAGCGACGTGCCCTTCTTTGCCTCCGGCGCAGCACTGGCGCTGGCGTGGGGACACGGCGAGCGGATGCTCGTGCTCCCAGGGCTTCCGCGCGCGAGCGGGTTGCTCGTCATCCCGGAGCGCGGGGTGAGCACCGCCGAGGCGTATCAGTGGGTCGACGGCGCGCGCGAGGGCGCCGGCCGACGGGGATCGGTGGCGTTGAGCGCGGAGAGCCTGGCCACCTGGGGCGATGTCGCGCGGATGGCCGGGAACGACTTTGAATCGCCGGTGTTCGGGCGGCTCCCCGAGGTCCGGGCGGCCTTCGAAGTGCTGGCGAGCACCCATCCGCTGGTATGCCGGATGAGCGGATCGGGCTCGGCGCTCTTTGCCATCTACCGGACCGCGGGCGAGCGTGAGGACGCGAAACTCCGCTTCGGACGAAAGCACGGTGCGATCATCGGGTTCGAGACCGCCTGAGGCGCGCCGCCGGTCCTTTCCGTAACCCGATAGATGGCTTACGTTTACCGGACTGGCCCCTCGTCCAATGGCAGGACAGCAGACTTTGGATCTGCGAATGGTGGTTCGAGTCCACCGGGGCCAATTCAGCGCACAGCGGGACA
>DASYXP010000251.1:0-2684 GCA_035934835.1 Gemmatimonadales bacterium
GATCGCCCCGCGCGACTCCGGGTCCATCCACTGCACATCGTCGATCACGAGGGCGATGGAACGCTCGCTCACCACCGACGCGACGAGCTCGCGCGTAGCCCCCGCCCGGAGGCGCCAGGCGTCCGAGGGATCGGCAAACCGTCCGGGTACGCCCGGGTATCGGTCGGCGAGCGCCGGCTCAAGGCCGATCAGCACCTCGGCCACCGCGGCCGGGACGCCTGTGGCGCCCGGGATCTCGGCGAGTGCCCGCACCAGGTCCGCAAGCGCCGCGCCGGGGATGCTGCGCTCGCCCACCCGGGCGCGCACGACGACGACGCGCGCGCCGCCGGCGCGCAGACGGGCGCTGACATCGTCCAGCAGCCGGGACTTCCCCGAGCCCGGTTCCCCGGTCAAGTGCAGGTGCTGGAACTTCCCCGCCTGGGCCGAGCGCCAGAGGCGCATCGCGGCGCCGAACTCCGCAGCCCGACCCACGAGGTCGGCGACGAGGCGATCTGCGGCGGACCCGTCCGCGGTGTCAGAGCCGCCGTTGCGACATTGGTCGAGGAGTCGCTGGGTGCTTCGCTCCGGTGTCCGGTGTTCCTCGGCGAGCGCGCGAGAGAGCGCGTCCGCTTCAGTGGCGGCGCCGAGGAGGTTGCGATCGGCGAGCAGCGCCTCGAGGAGGAGCCGCCAGCTGCCCTCCCGGAGCGGGTCGCGGTCGCGGAGCGCGCGGGCGAGCGCCACCGCCTCGACCGGGTGTCCGGCATCGAGCAGCTCGCGGGAGCGGAGTTCGGCGGCGCGGACGTAGGCCGAGTGCAGGTGCTGCCGTTCGACATCGGCCCAGTGCTCGAACTCCGCTCCTCCCGGCGCCGCCAGGTCCGGGAGGAAGGGCCCGGCATAGAGTGCTACGGCGCCGGCCGTGTCCCCCCGGGCAACGGCCGCGAGCAGGTCGTCCCGGTCCACGCTGGCGGCCGGGGAAAGGGTGAGCCGGTCTCCATCAGCGATGAGCGTCTCCTCGCCCAGCCGGCTTCGCACCAGCCAGACCAGCTGCCGCAGGGCATTACGGGCGCGGTCGGGGTCGCTGTCGGACCAGAGCAGGTCGAGCAGGAATTCGCGGGTGGCGCTGCGGCCGGGGGCGCAGGCAAGGAAGGCGAGGAGGGCGGCGGGCTTGCCGGGGCCGAAGAGCGCGGTGCCCCCGCCGTCACCGAGGGTCTCGATGGCGGAGCGGCCGAGGGTGATGATCCGGAGGCGGGACGTGGGGGGCGTCATCGGTCACCCTAATTGTCGGGCGCGCCGGCGTGGAGGGCAAGTCGCGCTGTCATTCGATCGTCTTGGCGAACCTCCGCACGCTCACCGCGATGGTCCCGATCGAGAAGAGCGTGAGCGCCGCGGCTTCGGGGAGGAGGGAACCCGCGGCGACGCCCTTCACCAGGATGCCGCGGAGGACTTCGAGGAAGTAGGTGAGCGGGAGCGCCGCGCCGATCCACTGGGCCAGCGCCGGCATCGCGGCGCGGGGGAACATGAACCCCGACAGCAGGATGTTGGGGAGCAGGAAGAGGAACCCGAGCTGCATCGCCTGCGACTGGGTACGGACGAGCGTGGAGAGGAGGAGGCCGAGCCCGAGGTTGGCCACGATGAAGGGCAGGGCCAGCAGGTAGAGGAGCGCCACGTCCCCCGCTACGGGAACGTGGAAGAGCAGGATGCCGAGGAGGAGGATCACCGTGATCTGCACGTAGCCCACGAGTACGAACGGGGCCAGCTTGCCGATCATGATGCTCAACTTGCCGATCGGCGTCACGATGAGCTGCTCCAGCGTGCCCTTTTCCCGCTCCCGCACGATCGACACGCTGGTGATGAGCACCAGCGTCATCGACAGGAGTACGCCAATGATGCCGGGGACGATGTACACCGCGCTCCGCTGGCCCGGGTTGTACCAGGGGCGGACCCGCACCTGGACCGGCAGGGGGCCCGCCATCCGGGTCCGCGCCAGCGCCTCCGCCTCGCCGGCGAGTTGGGCGCCGGAGAGCGCGGCGGAGGAGGACATGGGATCGGCGGCATCGACGATGACCTGCGCCTCGGCTCCGCGGCCCCTTTTGAGATCGCGGGCGTAGGTGGGCGGGATCACGATGGCCGCGGCGGCGCGACCGCTCTCGATCCATTGCCGGATGGCGTCCCGGTCGGGCACCGTGGCGGCGAGGTCGAAATTGCCGGTGTTGATCATCCGGGCCCCGAGCGCCCGGCTCTCGGGGGTCCGGGACTCATCGAGCACCACGGTCGGCAGGTGCCGCACCTCGGTCCGGATCGCGTAGCCGAAGAGCAGCAGCTGGATGGCCGGGAGGCCCACCATCATCGCGATGGTGAGGCGGTCGCGCCGAAGCTGGAGGAACTCCTTCCAGAGCATCGGCCAGACGTCGGCGTTGTGCAGCGCGCGGAGCCACTTCATCCGACGAGCTCCCCGCTCTGGTGCTGGAGCTCGATGAACACGTCCTCGAGCGTCGCGGCCCGGAAGTGCGCCCGGATCTCATCTGGCGACCCGGTGGCCAGCAGCACCCCGCGGCTGATGACCGCGAGCCGGTTGCACCGCTCCGCCTCGTCCATGTAGTGGGTGGTGACGAGGATCGTCACCCCCGACTCCGCCAGCCGGTAGATCCGCTCCCAGAAGAGCTTGCGCGCCGCCGGGTCGACGCCGGCGGTCGGTTCGTCGAGGA
>DASYXP010000259.1:0-5222 GCA_035934835.1 Gemmatimonadales bacterium
GCGCCAAGGTGGCCAGGGGCTGGGGGGACGAGCTCGCCACGAGCCGGCTCGCGACGGCACCGGCACGGCTGCGGCTTCCCGCCGCGACCGCCGCCGTGCGGGACTCGATCGACTGGCCGGCGCCGCCGATCTCGCCGCCACCCAAGGTCGTCCACGCCATCTATCTCAACGCGTGGACCTTCGGATCCCGCCGCTTCTACGACCTGGTCCGCCTGGCCGACACGACGGAGATCAACGCCTTCGTGGTCGACGTCAAGGACGACACCGGCTACCTGACGTACCGCTCATCGGTCCCGACGGCCGTGGCGATCGGCGCAGACCGTGCCATCCGCGCGCCGGACACCCGGCGCCGCCTGGCGGTCCTCCGGGCGCACAACATCTATCCCATCGCCCGGATCGTGGTGGCCAAGGACCCGCTCCTGGCGCGGATGCGGCCGGCCTGGTCGGTGCAGGATGCCGGCGGCGGCCTCTGGCACGACCGGCTCAAGTTCGCCTGGGTGGACGCCTACAATGACTCGGTGTGGATCTACGCGGCCCAGCTTGGCGCCGAGGCGGTCCACGAGGGCTTCGGCGAGCTCCAGTTCGATTACGTCCGGTTCCCCGACGAGCCCCGTTCGCGGATGGAATCGGCCAGGTTCACCGCCCGCCGGAACCACGAGTCGACCCGCGACGCGGTGGCGCGCCACCTTCGGATGCTCCGGAACCTGGTGCACCCGCTCGGCGTCCCGCTCGCCATCGACATCTTCGGCATGACGGCCAGTGCCGACCGCGATCTCGGCATCGGGCAGGTGTGGGAGGACCTCGCAAGCACGGCGGACGTCGTGCAGCCGATGGTGTATCCCAGCCATTACTACGGCGGCTTCTACAACATCCAGCACCCGAACAGCGAACCGTACGCCGTGGTGCACCGCGCGCTCGAGGACGCGGAACGCCGATCGGCGCCGCTGCGGCACCCGGCGGAGATCCGGCCGTTCCTGCAGGCGTTCACGCTCGGCCGACCGCGCTACACGCCGGTGGAGATCCGCGACCAGATCCGTGCCGCCAACGATGTCGGGATCCAGAGCTGGGTGCTCTGGAACCCGCGCGGCGTGTACGATCCCGAGATCTTCCGCCCCCGCCACGCGCCGGCCGCCATCGCGACTGCGCGCATCGCGGCGGTGCGGGCCTTGCCCCGCTGACCCGTCCGATGCGGTGCGCACTGCCGTTCGTGGCCGCGGCGGTCCTCGCCGCGCCGCTTACCGCGCAGGCCCCGCCCCCGCCCCTCCCGTCCGCACCGGCGCCGTCGTGGCACCGCGACGCCGTCCCCTTCAAGGACAGTCGCATCCCGGAATCGTCCGGCGTGGTGGTGAGCCGAACCACTCCAGGCGTGCTCTGGACGTTCAACGACTCCGACAACCCGCCGGACATCTTCGCCACCGACACCGCCGGGCGCGCGCTGGGCCGCTGGCGTGTGCTCGGCGTCAAGGACCGCGATTGGGAGGCGTTGGCGCCCGGGCCGGGTCCCTGCCGCGGCGGCCGCTGCCTGTACATCGGCGAGATCGGCGACAACGACTCCAAGTATCCTGCGGTCGCGCTCTTCCGGCTGGATGAGCCCGTCGTCACCGGGCGGGATGACTCGATCCCCGTCCGTGCCGTGCTGCACTTCCGGTATCCGGACGGCCCGCACGATGCGGAGTCGCTCATCGTCGACTCGACCGGCGATGCCTACGTGATCACCAAGCCGCGGGTCCGGTGGCCCGAGGTGTTCCGCATCCCCGCCTCGGCGTGGGGCCGCCGTGACACCATCGTCGCCGAACTGACCGATTCGCTGGCCCTCGACCCGCGGTCAGGGGTGGAAATGTGGGTCACGGACGCTTCGCTTGCGCCCGACGGCCGCACCGTCGCCGTCCGGACCTACGGATATCTCTACCTCTATCGACTCGATCGTGGCGGTCGATTCACGCCGATCGGGCGCTCGCCGCTCTGCAGCCTTCACGGGCTGGGGGCGCAGGGCGAGGGAGTGGCGTGGCTTGGCCCCGACACCTTCGTCCTCACGACCGAGCAGTTCCTCATCCTCCCCGCATCCGTTGCCGTAGCCCGTTGCGGCCGCTGATCAGCGGCAGCCTCGTAACCCGTTGCCGAGCAACAGGATAGGTGGCGCCAAGCGACCTGATCGGCGCCGCTCGTTGTCCTGACCGCCCGCGTTCCGCTATATTCGCGCCCGCTTAGCCGGCCCGAATTTCGACGTTCCCCACGTCCAGGAGCCGCTCTGGAACTCCCGACCCACCATCGCATCCCGCTCACGTGGCTCCTCCAGCACGGCGGGGAGTCGATCCGCTTCCGGTGCCTCAAGGAATTCGCCCCCACCGGCTCGGTGCCGGCCGAGCAGCTCGAAGCTGCCCAGCTCGCCATCACCGAGTCGAAGGCGGCGCTCGCGATCACCAGGCGCCAGAAGGAGAACGGCGCCTGGGGCGGCAACATCATGGGCCTGGGCCCGTCGCCCAAGGACGGGATCAAGGAGCCGGGCACCGTCACCCAGTATCGGCGGCTCCTGCAGCTGGAATGGCCGCGCCAGGGGCGCCCGTTCCGCCTGGCCGACCGGGTGCTCTATCGGCTGCTCTCGCGGGACGAGGATCCGGCGCTGCTGTTCGAGTACCAGAAACTGGTGAAGGCGGAGCCGATCGCGGAACCGTGGGCCCGTGGGGTCATCCGGGAGGCGGCGTGCGCCGCGCTGGCGGAGGCGGGGTACCTCGAGGATCCGCGACTCCGGGGTGCGGCCCACAAGATCGCCTCGGCGATCTCCCACTTCCTGCGGGGCCCGCTTGCCGCCAAGCCCTTCGTGCGGGCCGGCGCCCACACCGCACTCAATCCAGAGGCGTATCCGCCGAGCTGGTACTCGGTGGCGATGATGGCGGCGATGCCCAACCTGCAGCGCGAGCGCGCCGGGTTCACCGAGCGCCTGGGCGCCTACCTGGCGCATCCGGCACCGAAGAAGTCGTTCGTGGTGCAGATCGGGAAGAAGGTGGCCCGCCCCACCCACCTGCTCCTGGGCGACCCGATCGAGGCCGACGGCAAGGGACACCCGAAGGACCTCCCGCTCGCGCTCCACTACATCGAGCTGATGGCGCGGATCGGCGCGCTCCAGTTCGCACCGGTGGCCACCCGCGTCCTCGGCCGGATGGTCAAGGACTGCGACGAGCAGGGGATCTGGCATCCCAAGAACCTCCGCTCCCAGCCCAAGCTGATCAGCAAGATCCCGCAGCACGCCTTCCCGCTGGTCGCCGAAGCGAAGTCGCAGGAGTCGAAGCAGGTGGACGTGACCTTCCGCCTGGCGCTCATTGCCAAGGCGCTGGGCTGGCAGCTCGAGATCGCCTGAGGCCGCGCCGGCCGGGCGCGGCATTGACGGGCGAGTAGTCGTAAGCCATACTCCTCTATGCCCCCCGCCATCGACCTGACCCCGTTCGGGTTCACCCCGACCGAGAGCCGGATGTATGCGGCCTTGGTGCGCCACGGCCCGGGCACCGGCTACGCCCTGGCCCAGGCGACCGGGCTCGCGCGTGCCAACGCCTATAGTGCGCTCGAGGGCCTGGTGGCCAAGGGCGCCGCCCGCGTCGACGGCGACCGGCCGAAGCGCTACCGGCCCGAGGCGCCATCGTCGCTGATGGTGCGGCTCAGCAATGCCCAGGGCGAGGCGCTCGACCGGCTCGGCACCGCCCTGGCCACCGTCAACGGTGGTGACGGCGCGGCCGTGGTCGACCTGACCTCCGCCCGGGGCCTGCTGCAGCTCCTGACCCGCGAGATCGCGCGTGCGCACGAGCGGGTCTGGCTCTGCGCACCCCCGGAGGCCTACCCGATCCTGGCGCCGGCGCTCCGGCGTGCCCAGGCGCAAGTGCCGGTGGTGGAACTCCGTTCCACCGGTACCGTGACCCTCGACTTCGCGGAGGTCGGTGGACTCGCCGGCACCCAGGATTGGCCCGGTGAGCCGATCGTCTGTGTCGTGGACCGCCGGAGCGCCGTACTGGCGGCGCGAAGCGGCGAGGCGGTGCAGGGCCAGTGGAGTTCCACACCCGCCTTCGTGGCCGGCGCCGCTGCCGCCTTCCTGCAGCTGCGGGGGGGCGCGTGACCGACCCGCTCGACCTGGTGCTGGCGCAACTCGCCCGGGATTACGTGGCCGAGGCGCCGTCCCGGATCGCTGAACTGCGGAAGGACCTGGCGGCGCTCGAGGCCGGGGAGCCCGATGCGCTCGACTCGCTCCGGGCGCGGTTCCACCGGCTGGCAGGTTCCGGCGGATCGCACGGACTCCCCGACGTCTCCGACATTGCCCGCCACGCCGAGCAGTGGATCCTGACCCACCCGATCGCCGGGCCGGATGCGTACGGGACGATCCTCACGGCCGTCGAGGGGCTGGGCGCGGCATTCGATCGCGCGGCCGCCGGCATCGAGGCCGCGGCGCCGGGTGCGCCGTCTGCCCGCCACGTGGAATTCGCCTGGCACGCGCTCATCCTGGGCACGTCGCCCGAGGTCGGGGCGGCGCTTGCCGGCCCGCTCGAGAGCGCCGGCTTCACCGTGCGCATCGCGAGGCACGGCGCGGAGACGCCGGACGAGGCGCCGGCCCACGCCAACCCCGACCTGATCGTGGTGGTGCACGGACCTGACGGCCCCGACCCGTACGCGCTCGCGAGCGCGTGGACCTCGCGCCGCCAGGTGCGGCCGCGGGCGGTGGTGCTGATCGAGCCGCCGGAAGGCGCGGACCGCCTGCGGGCGGCGGCGGCGGGGGTCGACGCGGTGTTCGACCAGGCCGCGGTGGAAAAGGAACTCCCCGAATTCGCGCGGGCGCTCGCCCGCATCGGCCAGCCGCCGGGGAGCGTGCTCCTGGTCGAGGACGACCCGGCGGCGGCGCAGCTCCTCACCGCCGTCCTGGAGCAGGCCAACCTGCGGGTCACCCGATGCGGCACGGTGCGGGAGGCCGAGCAGCTGATCGGCGGGATGTATCCCGACCTCTTCCTGCTCGACATCCGGCTGCCCGACGGCGATGGCTTCACGCTGGCGCGCTACATCCGGCACGATCCCCGCTTTGCGCTGACGCCGCTGATCTTCCTCACCGCGGCGACGGGCCCGGAATCCCAGATGGAGGCGCTGCGCTGCGGCGGCGACGACTTCGTGGCCAAGCCGGCGCATCCGCAGCTCCTGACCCAGCTCGTGGTCAGTCGGATCGAGCGCGGCCGGCGGATCCGGGAGATGGC
>DASYXP010000267.1:0-9228 GCA_035934835.1 Gemmatimonadales bacterium
CGACATCTCCCGGGTGCCGGTGGTGCTCGACTCCTCGAAGTGGAGCGTCATCGAGGCGGGACTCCGGAACGTCCAGGGGAAGCCGGTGGTCAACTCGATCTCGCTCAAGGAGGGCGAGGGCGAGTTCCTCCGGCAGGCGCGGCTGGCCCGGCGCTACGGCGCGGCGGTCATCGTGATGGCCTTCGACGAGCGGGGCCAGGCCGACACCGTCGAGCGCCGGGTCGAGGTCCTTACCCGCGCCTGGCGCCTCCTCGTGGACGTGGCGGGCATTCCGCCTGAGGACGTGGTGGTCGACCCGAATATCTTCGCGATCGGCACCGGGCTCGCCGAACACGCCCGCTACGCCGTCGACTACCTCGAGGCCACTCGCAGGATCAAGGCGACGCTCCCCGCGGTCCACGTGAGAGGCGGCCTCAGCAACCTCTCCTTCGCCTTCCGCGGCAACGATGCCATTCGCGAGGCGATCCACTCGGTCTTCCTCTTCCACGCCATCCAGGCCGGGATGGACCTCGGCATCGTCAACGCCGGGGCGCTCCCCATCTACGAGGACATCCCCGCGGACCTCCGCGAGCGCGTGGAGGACCTCGTGCTCGACCGCCGGCCCGACGCCACCGAGCGCCTCCTGGCCGTGGCCGACGGCGCCAAGGGCCGGACCGCCACCGCGACCGCCGACGCCTCGTGGCGCACGCTCCCGGTGGACGCGCGCCTCTCCCACGCGCTGGTCCACGGCATCAACGAGTTCATCGTGGCCGACACCGAAGAGGCCCGGCAGGCGGCATCCCACCCGGTGGAGGTCATCGAGGGGCCGCTGATGGCGGGGATGAACGTCGTCGGCGACCTCTTCGGCGCCGGCAAGATGTTCCTGCCGCAGGTGGTCAAGAGCGCCAGGGTCATGAAGCAGGCAGTGGCCCACCTGGTGCCGTTCCTCGAAGCGGAAAAGGCGGGAAACCCCGGCGCCCGACCGGCCGGGAAGGTGGTCCTCGCCACGGTGAAGGGGGATGTCCACGACATCGGCAAGAACATCGTGGGCGTGGTATTGCAGTGCAACAACTATGTCGTGACCGACCTCGGCGTGATGACGCCGTCGGACCGGATCCTCGATGCCGCGCGCGAGGTGGGCGCCGACATCATCGGCCTGAGCGGGCTCATCACCCCGTCCCTCGAGGAGATGAGCTTCGTGGCCTCCGAGATGGAGCGGCAGGGATTCCGGATCCCGCTCCTGATCGGCGGGGCCACCACCTCGCGCATCCACACCGCCGCGCGGATCGCCCCGCAGTACTCGGGCCCCGTGGTCCACGTGGTCGACGCGTCGCGTGCCGTGGCGGTGGCGAGCACGCTCCTCAATCCCGTGGAGCGCGGGCAGTTCGCCGAGCGGACGGCCGAGGAATACCGCGGCCTGGCGCGGGAGCACGCCGAGCGGGGGAGTGCGGTCCGCCCCACGATCTCCGAGGCGCGCGCACGCCGGCTCCCGCTCGACCTTTCCACCCCGGCGCCGCACCCGTCGTTCCTCGGCACCCGCGCGCTCGGCCCCTATCCGCTGGCGGAGCTGGTCGAGCGGATCGACTGGACGCCGTTCTTCCAGGCCTGGGAATTGAAGGGACGCTACCCCGACATCCTCCGCGATCCGACCGTCGGGGAGACCGCCCGCTCGCTGCATGCCGATGCGCTGGCGCTGCTCGATCGCATCACGCAGGAGGGGCTGCTCGAGGCCCGCGCGGTCTACGGCTTCTTCCGGGCCGAACGCGAGGGGGACGACGACATCGCGCTCCAGTCACCGGATGGGACCGGCGCGCGCATAGCGACCATCCACACCCTGCGCCAGCAGACCTCGAAGGCCGACGACCGTGCGCAGCTGGCGCTCGCCGACTTCGTGGCGCCGGCCGGTTCGGGTCCCGACTACGTCGGGCTCTTCGCGGTGACGGCGGGGCACGGCGTCGCGGAACTGGTCGCCCGGGCGGAGGCGCGCCACGACGACTACCAGTCGATCCTCGCCAAGGCGCTCGCCGACCGGTTGGCCGAGGCGCTCGCCGAGCGGCTGCATGAGCGGGTGCGGCGGGAGTTCTGGGGGTATGCGCCGCACGAGGCGCTCGACAACGACGCCCTCATCCGCGAGCGCTACCAGGGGATCCGCCCCGCGCCCGGGTATCCCGCCTGCCCCGACCACACCGAAAAGCGGACCATCTTCGCGCTGCTCGACGCGGAGCAGGCCGCAGGGATCCGGCTCACCGAGTCGTGCGCGATGCTCCCAGCCGCGAGCGTGAGCGGCTTCTACTTCTGGCGGCCGGAGGCGCGCTACTTCGGCGTCGGCAAGGTCGGGCGCGACCAGGTGGAGGACTACGCTCGGCGGAAGGGGATGGCCGTGGCCGAAGTGGAGCGGTGGCTCGCGCCGAACCTGGCATACGAGAGGTCACGATGATCACGCTCGCCGCCCTCCTGGCCGACGGCCGGGCTCACGTGGCCGATGGCGCGATGGGCACGATGCTCTACGCCCGCGGCGCGTTCTTGAACGTCTGCTACGATGAGCTGTCGGTGCTCCGACCCGAGCTGGTGGGTGACATCCACCGGGAGTACGTCCGCGCCGGCGCCGAGCTGATCGAGACCAATACCTTCGGCGCCAATCCGGTCAAGCTGGCCCATTACGGGCTGGCCGCCGAGACCGAACGCATCAACGCCGCCGCCGCACGGGTGGCTCGCGACGCCGCCGGCGACCATGCCTTGGTGCTTGGCGCCCTCGGCCCACTCGGCGTCCGGATGGAACCGCTCGGTGAGATGGGGCTCGACGAGGCGGAGGCCGCGTTCGCCCGCCAGGTGGCAGGGCTCGTCGAGGGCGGCGTCGACGGGTGGATCGTCGAGACGTTCAGCGACGTCCGCGAGCTGGGCGCCGCGGTGCGCGCCATCCAGGCCCGCTCGACGCTGCCGATCATCGCCCAGATGACCGTCGGCACCGACGGCCGCACGGCGTACGGCACCGAGCCGGCGGCGTTCGGCCCCGAGATCGCGGCACTCGGCGTCGCCGCGATCGGCGTCAACTGCTCGGTCGGCCCGCACGGCGTGCTCGAGGCCGTGGAGCAGCTGGCGCGCGTCGTCGACCTCCCGCTCTCCGCGATGCCCAACGCCGGCCTCCCGCGCGACGTGGGCGACCGGAAGATCTACATGGCGTCGCCGGAGTACGTCGGCGGCTACGCCCGGCGATTGGTCGAAGCGGGCGCCCGCATCGTGGGCGGCTGCTGCGGCACCACGCCAGAGCACATCCGCGAGGTCGCCAAGTTCGTGCGAAGCGCGTCGCCCCGGGCCCATGCTGTCCACACCGCGCCGGCGGCGCCGGCCCCGGCCGCGGATCCCGTCCCGCTCGCCGCGCGCTCCCGCCTCGGCGCCAAGCTCGCGGCGGGCGGGTTCATCACCACCGTGGAAGTGGTGCCGCCCAAGGGGATCGACCCCGCGCCGATGCTGGCGCAGGTGCGCACGCTCGCCGCGGCCGGTGTCGACGCGGTCAACGTCCCCGACGGGCCGAGGGCGCAGAGCAGGATGGGAGCGGTGCTGTCGGGGCTCCTGATCCAGCGGGAGACCGGTGTCGAGGCCGTGGTCCACTACACCTGCCGCGACCGCAACCTCCTCGGCATGCTCTCCGACCTCCTCGGCGCCGCGGCGTCGGGGATCCACAACCTGCTCCTCATCACCGGCGACCCGCCGAAGATGGGACCCTACCCCGACGCGACCGCGGTCTTCGACATCGACAGCATCGGGCTTACCAACCTGGTGACGGGGCTCAATCGGGGGCTCGATCCGGGGCACAACGCCATCGGCGCCCCGACGTCGTTCGTCGTCGGGGTGGGCGTCAATCCCGCGGCCCCGGACATGGACCGTGAACTGCGGCGGCTGGCATGGAAGGTCGAGGCCGGCGCGGAATACGCCATCACCCAGCCCGTCTTCGATCTCGACCAGCTCGACCGATTCCTCACGCGGGTGGAGGCGCTCCGATTGCCGATCGTGGCGGGGGTGTGGCCGCTCGTGTCGCTCCGGAACGCGGAGTTCCTGGCCAACGAGGTGCCGGGAGTGACTGTGCCCGCGGCCATCCTCGAGCGGATGCGGGTGGCGAGCGCCGCGGGGAAGGACGCGGCTCTGGCCGAGGGCGTGGCGATCGCGCGGGAGATGGTAGCGGCCGTGCGGGAGCGGACGCGGGGCGTGCAGGTGGCGGCACCGCTCGGGAAGGCCGATGTGGCGGTGAGGGTGCTGGCGGGGGCGTAGGGGAAAGCGTAGGAAGGCGTGGGAAAGCGCAGGAAAGCGGGGGAAAGCGTAGGAATGCGGGCGGGAAGGCGAGATAGCACGAATGAAGCCCGATCTGAATTCGCGCCTTCTCGCCTTCCCGCCCGCATTGAACCTTCCCCGACTTCCCACGCTTTCCCCCGGCTCGACCACGCCTTCCACCGCTCTGGCACGCTTTCTTCTTTCCCACCCTATCCCCCGCTATTTTAGGGCGTCCGTTTCGGCACCACCTTCGGAGGTCCGATGTCCCCGGTCGTCACGTCCGCCCTGCCGCTCAGCCTCCTCAGCGAAGAAGAAGAGCTCTTCCGCTCCACCGTCGCCGAGTTCGCCGAGAAGGAGATCCGGCCGTACGTGCGTGAGATGGACGAGGCGGCGCACTTCCGCCAGGACATCATCCCCAAGTTCTTCGAGCTCGGCCTGATGGGCATCGAGGTGCCGGAGCAGTGGGGCGGCGCCGCCGGCTCGATCTTCCTCGCGACCCTCGCCATCGAGGAGCTCGCCAAGGTCGACGCCTCCGCCGCCATCTACGTCGACGTCCACAACACCCTGGTCAACAACGCGGTGCTCCGCTGGGCCAGCGAGGAGCAGAAGGCCCGGTACTTCCCCCGGCTCACCAGCGGGCTCCTCGGCGCCTTTGCCCTCTCCGAGGCGGGGAGCGGCAGCGACGCCTTTGCCCTCGCCGCCCGCGCCGAGCCGCAGGGAAGTGACTGGGTCCTCAATGGCCACAAGCTCTGGATCACCAACGGCGCCGAGGCCGGGTTCTTCCTGGTCTTTGCCAACGTCGACCCGAGCAAGGGCTACAAGGGGATCACCGCCTTCCTCATCGAGCGCGACTTCCCCGGCTTCAAGGTCGGCAAGAAGGAGGACAAGCTCGGCATCCGCGCCTCCAGCACCTGCGAGATCCTCTTCGAGAACTGCCGGGTCCCCGCGGCGAACGTGATGGGCCCGGTGGGCCAGGGCTACAAGATCGCCATCGAGACGCTCAACGAAGGGCGCATCGGGATCGGCGCCCAGATGATCGGGGTGGCCGGCGGGGCGCTCGCGGCCGCGACGTCCTACATCAAGGAACGGAAGCAGTTCGGCAAGGCCATCGCGGACTTCCAGGGCGTCCAGTTCCAGATCGGCCAGATGGCCACCGACCTCGAAGCGGCGCGGCTCCTGGTGTACAACGCGGCGCGACTCAAGGACGCCGGCCAGCCGTTCACGCAGCAGGCGGCGATGGCCAAGCTCTTCAGCTCCCAGGTGGCGGGCAAGATCACTTCGCTCTGCGTCGAGCTCCTGGGCGGCTACGGCTACACCAAGGACTACCCGGTCGAGAAGTTCTACCGGGACGCCAAGATCGGCACGATCTACGAAGGGACGAGCAACATGCAGCTGCAGACCATCGCCAAGGTGCTCCTCTCCGCCCGGTGAGCACGCCCCACCGACGGGGGGCGGCCGCCGTAATTGCCGCCCTCCTCGTGGCCTCCGCGCCCCTCCGCGCCCAGTCGGTCTCTCCCCACCTCACCCGGCTGCTCGACGGCTGGTACAAGCGCGCCCAGCGCACCGCCCGCGGACGCTGGGGGGTCGCCATCGCTGACGAGCTCGGCAACGTGCTCTGGTCGCGCCAGCCCGACCAACCGCTCATCCCCGCCTCCACCGCCAAGATCTTCACCACCGGCTTTGCGCGGAGCCGCCTGGGCGGCGAGGCACGCATCGCCACCCGCGTCCTCGGCACCGGGTTCCTCGACAGCGCCAGCGGCACCTGGAACGGCACCTGGACCCTCGAGCTCAACGGCGACCCCTCGCTCGACGACCCGGCCCACGCGGGCCCGCGGCTCTACGACCTCGCCGAGCAGCTCCACGCCGCCGGGATCCGCCGCATCGAGGGGCCGATGCTCGTCTCCTCCGAAGCCGGGCCCGCCACCGCCACCTTCCCCGCCGGCTGGCCCGCCCGGCACCGCGGCGCCGTCTTTGCCCCGCTCATCGGCACCCTCACGGTCCACGAGAACATCATCACCGCCTGGGTGGCGCCCACCCGCCGGTCCGGACATCGGCCGCTGCTGCTCGACGACGCCCCGGCCGGCGTCCGCTCGATGATCGTGAACGAGGCCATCACCCGCACCGGAAGGCGGAGCCGCCTCCACCTCTCGGCACGCAGCAACGGGTGGGTGTTGACCGGCTGGATCGGCACCCGCGCGGGTATGCGACAGGTGAAGGCGGTGGCGTACGACCCGGAGCGGGTGCTCGAACTGGCGTGGCGTCAGGCGCTCCGTCAGGCCGGGGTCGAATGGGACGAGGATCCCCACACCGTGCTGGCGCCGAGCGACGGACGGATCCGCACGCTGGCGGAGGTGTTCTCCCCGACGCTCGACACCCTGGCCGCCGACATCGACCGCCGGAGCCTGAACCTCGGCGCCGAGCTCCTCCTCCGCTGGGCGGCAGGGCCCGATGCGCCCGCTGATTCGCTGGTCGAGCACGTGGCAAGGGTCACCGGGATCGGCCCGGAGCAGTTCCGGCTGGTCGACGGGAGCGGGCTGTCGGACCTCGATCGCGTCACGCCGCGCCTGCAGGTGACGTACCTGGCCCGGATCCCGACGTTCCCGGCCACGCGCGCCTTCCCGCTGCTCCTCCCCGCCAACGGCACGGGCACGCTCACCAAGTTGCGCTTCGGGCTCCCCGGCGCAGGGGTGCTCCGCGCCAAGACCGGCACCCTCGGCAACGTCGCCGCGATCGCCGGCTATCTCGGCCGGCCCGACGGTGTGTTCATCATCTCGATGCTCTACAATGGCGGCCGGACCGCCGCCGCTCGCCAGGCCCAGACCCGCCTCTTCCGCCTCCTCGGCGCCAGGGGCAAGGTGCAGCCTGAGGATTTCGACCAGCCGACCGACGCATCTCCCGACTCGAGCGCCGGCGCTTCCGACACCAGCAGCATCCTCCCGGCCCACTGAAGCGCTAGCCGGCGGCGATCCGGTTCCGGCCGCCCTGCTTGGCCCGGTACAACGCCTGGTCGGCCGCCTCGAGCACCGACGCCGGGAGGTCGCCCGCAGCGGGCTCGGCCGCACCGATGCTGATCGTCACGGCCACCACCTCGGAGCCACTCCGCTTCTTCGCCTTCCCCTGCCGCGGCCGGCGTCGGGGTCGGTCGGGGGCGCGGAGCGTGAACGTGGTGGCCTCGACAGCCGCGCGCGCGCCCTCGAGCGCCGACGCCGCGTCCTCCAGCGATCGTCCCGGGAGGAGGAGGGTGAACTCCTCCCCGCCGTAGCGGAACGCCCGGGCGCCCCCCACCTGCGCCAGGCGTGTGGCCACCATCGTGAGCACCTGGTCGCCCACGGCGTGGCCGTAGATGTCGTTGAAGCGCTTGAAGTGGTCCACGTCGACCATCGCCACCACGTATGGCGCGGAGAGCCTTGCCAGCGCCGCCTCGAGCGCGCGGCGGGCCGGCAGTCCGGTGAGCGGGTCGCGGAAGGCGACGGCGTGGATCTCCTCCACCGCCGACACCAGGAACGCGACGGCCGCCGCCGCGGCGTAGAGACCGGCTCCCGGCGCCTGCCACGATCCGATCCCGATGACGCCGGCCAGCAGCGCCCAGGCGGTGCCCCGCGCCGTCGCATCGCCCCGCCAGCGGGCCCACCCCAGGAGTGTCACCGCGATCACGACGCCGGGGAGGAGGACCGCTTCCGGGACGCCGATCGCCGCCACCCAGCCGGCCGGGACCCACCGGGACGCGAGCAGCGGCGACAACTCCGCCTCGAACCCGACGATGACCGGCACGGCGATGAGCCACGCGACGGCCACCGTCGCGGCCGCCGCCCCGACGAGGGTGGCGCCGGCCCGTTCGCGCGCCGCAGCGGTGACCCCCGCGGACAGGATCACCACCCAGCCGAGGATGAGCGGCCCCGCCGGCAGGAGTGCGGCACTCCGGACACCCGCCAGCTGGAATGCCGCCAGTGCGAGCGCCGTGGCGGCGAGGCCAAGCAGCGGGCGACCGCGCTGGAAGCGCCAGGCCAGGAATCCGCCGAGGACGAGCACCACCGGTGGCAGGATCGCCGACAGGGCCTCGACGCCCGGCACTCGGGTCGCCAGGGCGACGACGACGCCGATGGCGAGCACGATGACCCCTTCGAGGCCGATCAGCTCGTAGAACGCGGTCAGGTTTCCTCGCGCGATGTGGGTGCGGTGGCGAGAAGTGAACGGCGCCGGGCCGCGGACACAAGGGGCGGGCCAGCGGACCCCGCTAGATTTGGGGAATGAGGATATGGATCGTGGCCGCCGCGCTGCTCCTCGCGACACCGCTCGTGGCCCAGGCCGGCGCCGACTCGATGACCAACGCCGGCGTGGTGCGTGCCGCGGATGCGGTGGATTCGGTGTTCCTGGCCCGCACTCGCGCCTCGGACACGGTCTCCGGCGGCGACTGGGCCGCCTACCTGATGGCCCGGCTCGGCGTCAAGCCGATCCCGCCCGACCTCCGGCTCAAGGTGGCCACCGACTCGACGGCCATCCACATCTTCGGCCACATCGCCGACCTGCCGCTGGAGGCGCGGTCGCAGCTCGGGCCGCTCCTGTCATTCCTCGACACCTCGACGACGATCGACGCGTGGGCGTCGCTGGCCCAGGCTGGCCCGACGGCGGTGCGGTTCCGGCTCGATTCGGCCGCGGTGGGAGGGCTCGGCATCCCGGAGGTGGCGCTCGCCCCGGTGCTGGCCAACGTCGGCGTCCGCTTTCCCGTGCTCACCCGGACCGGCCGCGACCTCTACGTCGAGACCCCGCCGAACGGCCGCGTGGAACTGGCCCTGAACGGTGTCCGCCTCGTGGCACCGCCGGCGCCCCCGCCGGCGCATCGCACCCACCCGCACCGGACGCGTGCCCGGTGAACGACGCCGCCGGCGCCCGCCGCATCTATCGCCTCTGGCGCACCTCGGCCACCCTCTGCGGTGTCGGCGCGGTGGAATTCGTCTTCCTCGCATGGCAGCGGGGCGTGGCCTG
>DASYXP010000292.1:0-4904 GCA_035934835.1 Gemmatimonadales bacterium
AGGCGGCGGCGGCGCGGGGCGCGAAGGACGCGTACCTCTTCAAGCCGGCGCCCGCGGTGCGGGTCCGCTACGGCACCAACGACCCGACGCCGTGGCCGCCGGAGCTCCTGGCGGGTGAGAACCCGCCGCCGGGCGGGATCATCGACTACTACCTCGCGGCCGACGCGCACGGTCCGGTGGGGCTCGAGGTCCTCGACGCCGCGGGAGCGGTGGTACGCAGCTATTCGAGCGACGACTCGGTTCTCGCCCCCGATCCGGGCCGCGAGCCGGCGAAGTACGAGGACGAGGTCTGCGAGCACAAGCCCGACGCCGCCGACTGCGACGTGCCGCTCTACTGGCCGGCGCCGCAGATGCGGCTCTCCACCGCGGCGGGGATGCACCGGTTCAGCTGGGACCTGCGCTACGACCCGATCGACGACCGCGGCCCCGGCGTGGCCAACGGCGCGGCGGTACCGTACCACACCTACCCCTCGCGCTACGCCCCGTGGGCGCCCGCCGGCGCGTACACCGTGCGGCTCACGGTCAACGGCAAGCGGTACACCCAGCCGCTCCGGCTCTTCCTCGATCCGCGGGTCAGGACCCCGGCGCCGGCGCTGGCGGAGCTCGCGGCGTTGACCCACGAGATGTACCTGGGCGCCAGGGCAGCGCACCAGGACGCCGCCCGCGCCCACGCGCTCGCGGCGGTGCTCGCCAAGGTGGATGGGGCCGATGTCGCGGCGCTCAGGGCGGAGCTCGATTCGATCGCGCCGGCGCCGAAGCCGGAAGGCAGACGCGGGTTCCGCGGGCGCCGGAACGGGGCCAAGGCCGCGCCCACGCTCGACGCGGTGAGCGGCGAGATGCTGGGTGCCGCGATGGCGATGCAGGAGGCGGACGTGGCGCCGACGGCGGAGCAGGTGGCGGCGTGCGCCCGCGCCCGCGCCGACGCGGCGGCAGTGATGCGGAAATGGAATGCGCTGGTGGACGTGGCGCTGCCGCGGCTCAACGCGCGGCGGAAGGCGGCGGGACTGCCAGGGGTGACGCCGCCGAAGGCGTGATCACCCCACCCGGCGCATCGAGTCGGGCATGCGGACCGCCGTGACCTCGCCGCGCACAGTGACGACGCCGGCGGCCGCCACGGTCACGGCGACGACCGCCTTCCGATCGGTCCGTTCGGTCACCCGGGCGCGGAGCTCGAGCTCGGGGCCGTGGGGCGTCGGCTTGAGGTAGTCCACCTTGAGCGACGCGGTGACGAACCGTGGTGAAGGCGCTTCGCCGACCTGCCGACCCTCCGCGCGCAGGGCGGCGCCCGAGGCGGTGCCCATCGCGTGGCAGTCGATGAGCGACGCGATGAGCCCGCCGTACACGAATCCCGGCACGGCGACGTGCTCCGGCCTTGGCGTGAATCGCGCCACCGTCTCGTCGCCCTCCCAGGTCGAGCGGACGTGGAGTCCGCTCGCGTTCAGCCGCCCGCATCCATAACAATGCGCAAAGTCGTCGGGATAGAAGTCCTGGACGGCGGGATCGGTCGTGGACGGCGGCCTCGTCGGCGTCATCGCTCGAACCGGAGCAACTGGCGGGTCAGGAGGATGGTGCCGTCGGCGCGCCAGACTTCCAATGACATGGTGCCGGTGTCGGCGGACTGGACGCCGAAGTCGTACGTCTCGCCGATGTTGATCGGCTGGCGGGCATCGACCGGTGTGCGCTGCCACAGCGGAAGCGCACGCCCGTCCTTTCCGAGCGGCGTCCACTGGACCGGGGCGCCGTTCCGCATCATCCGCAGGTGCATCCCCGGCGACGTGATGGTGATGTTGATGAACCGGAACCGGTACGGCACGCCGGTCCGGAGCGCCGCCGGGGCAAGCGTGGTGCCCCCGTTCACGGCCAGGTGGCCTGGCACGTTCCCGATGACGTACACCCGGTCCGAGTCGGGGTTCCAGGTCTGGCCGGAGTCCAGCACGATCAGCGGCCCATAGAGGCCGTGGGTCTGCTGGCGGATGTCGTTGATGTGGGTGTGGTAGATGAACGTCCCCGCCCGCGGCGGGGTCACCAGCACCTGGAACGAATCGCCCGGCATGATCGGCGGCGCGATCGCCGAATCCATCCCGCTCAGCCCTGCCACGCCGTCGTAGTAGCTCTCGATCTCGAGCCCGTGCCAGTGGACCTGGGTCATCTCCGGCGTGCGATTCACGACCCAGATCCGGGTCGGTTCGCCGCGGCGAAGCACGATCGCGGATCCGGGGACGCGCACCGAGTCGGGGGCGGGGGGGTGATCGCCTTCCTGCAGGACGTACCCGAAGCGGCGGGTGGTGTCGGCGGCCGTGGAATCGGACTGGACCAGGAGCCGGAGCGTCCGCCGGGCGCCTGCATACGGACGCCACCCCGGCGCCGGGCGCACGCGGATCCCGAGGACCAGCCCGCCCATGGCCATCTCGGCGTGATTGGCGCCCGGCGGCATCGGGTACCCGGCCAGCAGGTGATGGACCCGGACCGGCGTCGGTTCGGTGTCCGGCCCGAGCCCCGTATTCTGCGCGACGTGAGGATTGAGGTGGCAGTGGAAGACCCAGCCGCCGGGGCGATCCGGGCGCCACGCCATGGCCATCGTGGTGCCGTCCCAGAGAGGCTCGGTGACGGCGTACCGCTCCTGTGCCCGCCAATACATGGTGTCGCGGGCGAGGTCGCCGCGTGCGTCGACCCGGAAGTAGAATCCGTGGAGATGGAGCGGGTGGACGTCGTTGGTGGCGTTGATGATCCGCCAATGCACCGAATCGCCGACGGCGTAGGTGAGCCGCTCGGAGTACGGCCACGGGCGCCCATTGAAGGTGAACAGGTCGTGGAAGAAGTCGGGGCCGCCATCGGGCAGGGTGTCGGCCATGTTCCGCTCGATGACGAACACCCGGTCCGGGGTCGGCGAGCGGCGTCCCGCCGGGTCGACGATCAGCGCGCCGTTCAGGTGTGCATCGTCGAGCTCCCGGTGCTCGAAATCCTCGCCGTGGGTGGCGCCCCAGTAGTAGTAAGTCCCCTCGGCGTCGGCGGGGAATCGCGCGACGCCGCTGGCGCCCGGGGCGAGCACGAGTGAATCCATCACCGTGACCCGACGGGCCGAGAGGCCGTGGACCACGAGCGGACGGCCGGTGAGGTTCCGGAGCCGGACCTCGACGCGGGTGCCGAGGGGGACGCGGAGGAGGGGACCGGGATCCTGGAGCGGCTTCCCCTCCTCGCCGAACACGGGGATCGTGAGCCCGCGCTTGTCGGCGCCGAAGGGGCGCCAGTCGCCGGGGGCGGCCACCAGCGCCACCGAGAGCACCCCGGCGCGGAGGTGCCCCGCGGGCGCGCGGTTGTCGTTGAAGGCGATCGGTGCCGGGTCGGCGGGGCGCACCACCCACCCGGTCGTCGAGGAGGTGATGAGGATCGAGGCCGCGAGCAGGACCGATGGTGAGGATCGCGTCACGTCATGGACCTTTCATCCGGGCCCGGAGTTCGGTGCTCCAGTCGTCCACGACGATCAAGCCGGCCGTGCCCGTGGCCGGACCGGTGGTCGCCGAGCGCGGCGGAGAGACGTTCCAGGGGCATGGTCACCGGCTCTCCGCGTGGCGCGCGTCAACATCGGTGAGCCAGTATTGCACCAGGATCACGGTGTTGGCGCCCTCGCCGAGCGTCGGGACGATGGGACGGAGGAACACGAACCGCTGGTCGCCCGGGGCGATGTCATACATGCTGTACGCCGTATTGCTGAGGAACGGCGAGGTCGAGAACAGCGCACGCTGCGCGCCTTGTGCAAATGTCCCGCCCGGCATGATCGCGACCGACATCAGGTACCCGTCGGCACGACGGTAGAACAGCTCCCGCCCGCTGTGCGCCCACCGCGGCTCACCGCCGCCGGTGGCAGAGACCTGCCACCGCCCCGCGTTGACGTCCGGGAACGGCCGCACGTATACCTCGAAGCGCCCCGACTCATTCGACGTGTAGGCGAGCCAGCGTCCATCGGGTGACAGCGCGATCGCGTTCTCCTCGTAGCGGTCGTCGGCGATCAGCGGGGAAATGGCGCTGTCGCCGTGGCCCTTCGCGCGGTCGAACAGGTAGATGTCGCGCGAGGGCGGCACGCCGAGCCGGACGATCAGCTTGGTCGTATCGCGTGGAAACTGGACCTCCCAGACGGCGCGGGTGGCATGGAGCAGCACCTCGGCCTCGCCCGTGCCATCGGCCCCACGCCGCCGGAGGTCGGAGTTGTTGGCGCCCCCGACCCTGAAGTAGTAGATGCTTCGCCCGTCGGCGGACCATTCGCCGCGCAGGCCGGGGCCTTCCAGCGTCAAGCGCGTGAACGGTCCATGATCGAGCTGCTTGATCCACACCTCTTCGTGGCCTTCCGAGACGACCGCGAGCGCCAGGCGGCGGCCGTCAGGGGACAGCCGGATGCCGCCGTTGACCGACGGCACGACGGTCCAGCCCGGATCCACCGGCGTCGCCCGGCCGTCCCGCGTCAGCCATTCCACCTCCGAGAGCGTATTCCCGCCGCTGGCCGGGCCCGGGATGTACAGCAGCGTGCCGTTCGCGGCAACAGCCATGTCGGGCCAGTACTGGACCGTGCGCACGCCGTCCAGCGCCGGCACGGGCGTCCCGGCGAAACGGTGGTGGCGCGCATCGTATGGCGCGATGAACACTCCGCCGTCCAGGCGCGCGAACACGATGCGCCCGTCGGCCAGCTGCCAGCCGCGGACCGCGCCGTCGACCAGCGAATCGAGCTTCCCGGTCGCAAGGTCGACCACGTACAGTCGGGCCGACGGGCAGCCGAAGTCGCACATCCCGAGCAGCGCGGTCCGGCCGCCACGCAGCGGGGCGACGGTCGCGACGCCCGTGCCGACCGTCCCCAGGTAGTCGAACCGCCGGGTGCGCCCGCCGTCCTGCCCGACGATCCGGAGGCCGAAGCC